>CALQJO020000056.1 GCA_943330915.2 Rhodoferax sp. OV413
CAACAAAGGCTCAGTGCGGTCAGTGCCAATCGTCACCTTGACCTGAACCAACCCGATCAGCAACAGCAGTTTGCTGACGGGTTTGATCAGTTTGCCCGCACGCTGGATGACCTCACCAGCGGCATACTCAGTATGCAAATCGCGCCTCGCGGCATTGTCCGTTATGTCTCCAATATTGACAGGAATTCTGCGGCGATTGGCCATGACCTGCTGGTGGATGGTGCGCGCTGCGATCAGGTGCTGCGCGCTATCTGCGACAGACGCACGATTCTTAATGGCCCACTGGACTTGTTGCAGGGCAGTAATGCGATTATTGCCCGCAAAGCCGTGAGCGTTGTTATGACCTGATTTTTATGGATTCTTAAATGCCAGTCATGGATGGTCTTGCCGCCGCCAGCAATATTCGTGAGCATGACGGTCACGCATCCCTGCCGTGGATTGTGTCTGAGTTGCGTCCAAGAACTACCTCGATCAGCGTCCGCCATACGCAAACTGAGCGCTGTATGCCCCTGAAGTTTTACCCGGCCATGCACAACTGGCCATTAAACCGGATCTGCTTATGAAAACCTTACAACTGAACAAAGGGCGCGATACGTCTGTTATACGCCACCATCCGTGGATATTCTCCGGTGCGGTCGACAAAGTGTCGGGCAACCCGCAGGCCGGCGATACGGTCACTGTGCTGGATGCCGCGGGCAAAGCACTGGGTCTGGCGGCCTGGTCACCGTCATCACAAATCCGCGCTCGGCTCTGGACTGTGGATGCGTCTCAGCAGGTAGACGCCGCGTTTATCCGCTCGCGTGTGCAACGTGCGGTGCAGCGGCGGGCACATCTGTTAAGTGCAACACGCACCGCGGTGCGGCTGATCTATGCCGAATCGGATGGTCTGCCGGGGCTGATTGTGGATCGTTACGGTGACTTTCTGTCCTGCCAGTTTTTGAGCACCGGTCCGGAATTCTGGCGTGACACTATCATTGCCGCGCTGCGCGAGTTTTCCCCTTGTGTGGGCATTTATGAGCGTTCTGACGTCAATGTGCGCAAACATGAAGGTCTGCCGCAGCAAACCGGCGTGTTGTGGGGTGAAGAGCCTCCAGAATCGGTTGAGATTGTTGAGCAGGATAGAATTTTTGAGGTCAACATCAAACAGGGACACAAAACCGGTTATTACCTCGACCAGTTTGATAACCGCTCGCTGGTGCAATCTTATTGCCGTGAGCGCATTGGCAGTATGCAGGCCGTGCGCCGCGTATTAAATTGTTTTTCATATACTGGCGGGTTTGGTGTGGCGGCGCTCAAAGGCGGCGCAGAGCATGTCATCAATATCGATTCCTCGTCGCCATCACTGCAGGTCGCTGCCAATAACCTTGCGCTTAATGGTTTTGAGCCCGAGCAGGCTGATCTGGTGCAGGCGAATGTGTTTGAGTATCTGCGCGAACTGCGGCAGCAGGAGCAAACCTTTGATCTGGTGATTCTGGATCCGCCCAAATTTGCCGAGACAAAATCACAATTCCTGAAAGCAGCGCGCGCTTACAAAGATATTACCCTGCAGGCTGCGCAACTGATTGCCACCGGCGGCACGCTGGTTAGTTTTTCGTGTTCGGGTGCAATCGATCCAGCTTTGTTCCAGAAAATCACCGCCGACGGTCTGCTGGATGCCGGTCGTGAAGGGCGCATTACCCACTATCTGCATCAGTCTGAGGATCATCCGGTGGGACTGCCATTTCCGGAGTCTTTGTACCTGAAAGGACTGGTGTGTGTGCTGGATTGATCTTTGAGGCTATACTTCGGCGCTATGACAATGACAGTTAGTTTTGATCAGGCTGCGACCGATCTGATCGGGGTCGGGCGGCGCTTGTGGCAACAGGGTTTTTGCCCGGCCACCAGCAGCAATTTCTCGCTCCGCTTGAGCGGCGGGTCCAATAGCGGGCCCGATAGCGAGCAATGCGCTATCACCGTGTCCGGTCGCGACAAAGGTAATCTGCAACGCACCGATATCATGCGTGTGGATATGCGCGGCAAGTCGCTGGATGGCCACATCCCGTCCGCAGAAACTCTCTTACACACGCAGTTGTATCGCCGCGATAACAGTATCGGTGCGGTATTGCACACGCATTCGCTCAAAGCCGCTTTGGTGTCGATGAATTGTCAGGGGCCGGTGGTGCTGGAAGGGCTCGAGCTGCTGAAAGCGTTAACAGGCATAAAAACCCATCAAAGCCGACTTGAAATTCCGGTTTTTGACAATACACAGGAAATAGTTGCCTTGGCGCAAGATGTTGATCGCTGGATGATGGATCATGGCACGGGTCATGCGTATCTGATCAAAGGCCATGGTTTATACAGCTGGGGGGCTGATATCCGCGAAGCACTGCGCCATATTGAGGCATTGGAGTATCTGCTGGATTTTTATTGGCACCAGAAAATAGTGAGACAAGCATGAGTACTCTGACCGTTTTCGCGGATAGCAACCCGAAGCAAGCTGTGTTTGTCAGCAGCAATCAGATAGAGATAGCCCGTGAATTGCGCAGCGCCGGCATCCGGTTTGAGCAGTGGCACACCGGGCATAAAATTGTTGCCGGTGACACACCGGAACAGGTGATGGATGCATATAAAAATCAGATCGACTCGTTAATGGCTGAAGGTGGGTACCAGACCGTTGATGTGATCAGTCTTGACGCGTCATCCAACCCTGAGGTGCAGGCCAATGTGCCTGCGCTGCGCGCCAAATTTTTAAGCGAACATCGTCACACAGAAGATGAAGTGCGGTTTTTTGTCGACGGACAAGGCCTGTTTTCGCTGCATGTAAATGATAAAGTTTTCGAGGTGTTGTGTCAGAAGGGAGATCTGATCTCCGTGCCCGCCAACACCCCACACTGGTTTGATATGGGGCCATGGCCAAAATTTGTTGCCATCAGGTTCTTTAATAATACGCAAGGTTGGGTCGCCCACTATACAGGCAGCCCGATTGCCGATCTGTTTTCCCGACTGGAGTCATAATGAAGCCCATCGCAATAGTCACGGATATCGAGGGAACCACGAGCTCCATTCGTTTCGTGAAAGACATTCTTTTTGTGTATGCAGAACAGTTTCTGCCGGACTTTATCCGTAAGCACAAAGAGGAGCGTGACGTGGCACGCCAGTTACGCAGTCTGAGTGATAACACCGGGATTCCCCTTAAAAACACCGAGGCTTTGATCGAACAGCTGCGTAAGTGGATGCGAGAAGATAACAAGTCAACAGAACTCAAAGCGCTGCAGGGCATGGTCTGGGAAATGGGTTATCAGCGCGGGGAATACCAGGCGCATATCTATCCGGATGTGCCCGACAAACTGCGCGAGTGGTCCGAGGCTGGCATCAATTTGTACGTATATTCGTCCGGTTCTGAAAAAGCTCAGCGATTGTTTTTCCGCTATTCTGTGTTTGGTGATCTGCGCTTGTTGTTTGCCGGGCACTTTGATACCACCATCGGGCCCAAACAGGATAAGCAGTCCTATCAAAACCTGCTGGACTGGATCGCCTTGCCACCTGCCGATGTGTTGTTTTTATCCGATGTTGAGGGCGAGCTGGATGCTGCCGCTGCGGTGGGCATCAAAACTGTGTGGGTGCTGCGTCCGCAGGAGTCTGGTACTGACATTACCAAGCTGCGCTCAAAACACCCGATGGTGACCTCATTTAAAGACATCAAGCTCGAGAATCTGTAATCGCGGTTTAACGCAACTGCACTGCCAGCGCCTGATACTCCTTGAGTGACTGCGGGTTGGCCAGTGCATCAGTGTTGTTCACCGCTCTGCTGTGAATGGTCTCGCGCACCGCAATCTCCGCGATTTTTCCGTTGAGCGTGCGTGGAATATCCTGCACCTGTTCAATCACCGCTGGAACATGACGAGGTGATGCGCCCGAGCGTATCTGCAGGCGGATCTCACTGCGCAGCGTCTCGGTTAATGTCAGCTCATCTCGCAGCCGCACAAACAACACCACCCGCACATCCGCCTGCCACTCCTGGGCAATGGCAACACTCTCCAGCACCCACGGCAGTTGTTCGACCTGGCGATAAATTTCCGCTGTGCCGATACGCACACCGCCGGGATTGAGCACGGTGTCCGAGCGTCCGTATATGATCCAGCCATCGTGTACCGTGAGTTCTGCGTAGTCACCATGGGTCCAGCAATTGTCAAAACGTTCAAAGTAGGCGGCGCGGTATTTTTTATGATCGGTGTCACGCCAGAATCCAACCGGCATACTGGGGAAGGACTGACGACACACCAGTTCACCTTTTTCGCCCTGTACCGCATGGCCCTGTGAATCAAAAACAGCCACATCCATGCCCAAGCCAGCGCACTGAATTTCGCCGCGATGAATCGGCTGCACCGGATTGCCAAGCACAAAACAGGAAATAATATCAGTGCCACCCGAAATCGACTGCAGCATGATGTCAGGTTTGATATCGCGGTACACGTAATCAAAACCCTCGGCACTGAGCGGCGACCCGGTGGAGAGCAGGGTGTGAAGCTTGTGCAATGTGTGCTTGCCCTGTGTTTTCACGCCGGCTTTTTCAGCGGCGGCCAGGTACTTTGCCGAGGTACCAAAAATGCTGACCCCTGTGTCTGCCGCTAACTGCAGCAGCACATCGGGCTGCGGATGAAACGGGGATCCGTCATACAACACCAGTGTTGCCCCGGCAGCCAGTCCGCTAATCAGCCAGTTCCACATCATCCAACCGCAGGTGGTGAAGTAAAACAGCACATCATCACGCTGCAGATTCAGGTGTAACTGATGTTCTTTGCGGTGTTGCAGCAAGGTACCGCCGACGCTGTGCACAATACATTTGGGCGCGCCGGTGGTGCCAGAGGAATACATGATAAACAGCGGGTCGGAAAATGCGGCCGCATAAAAATCCATCGCTGGGGGGTTCAACACAGAGGTTTCTTGACCAGGGGTGGCCAGCGGCGCTGTATGATCCGCGCCCGACAAGCCGGGTATGGCCTGCCAGTCAACAACCGCACAGTGTGCTGTTGCCGCTGCGCGCTCAACCTGTGTGCCATTGGCATACAAATCCGGCATCAGCACCAGCGCGCGCAAGGACGGCAGGCCAGCCATCAGCTTTTCGAGGGTGACCTTGTGTTGAATGACCTTTCCAGCATAACAATGAGCCGGAACCGCAAACAAGATGCTTGGTTCAATCTGGGTAAAGCGATCCAGAATGCCTCCGACCCCAAAGTCTGGCGAGCATGATGACCAGATGGCGCCCAGTGACGTGGCCGCCAGCATGGCAATCACGGTTTCAATTCGGTTAGCGGCAAAACCAGCCACACGGTCTCCGGCCTGAATGCCGCTGACTTTCAGCCATACTGCGAGCCAGGCAACCCGGGTATTGAGCTCGGCGTAACTGAGGGTGTCATGGTGACCGGCTTCATCGCGGAATATCAGGGCGCTGCGCTGATCATTAAATGCCAGCAGATTCTGTGCGTAGTTCAGGCGCGCGCCGGGGAACCAGCGATCCAGCCACAGGTGTTCGCCCTTGACCAGCACCGGCCCTGTGCCCGCAGACATCAAGGTGAGGCCGCTGAAGTCCAGGTAGGCCTGCCAGAACTGCTCACGTGCGTCGACACTCCACTGGTGCAATTGCGCATAGCTGTCGAAGCGCAGCTGCCGGGTCTCCAGCAGCCAGCGGCTGAAATCCACCAACTGGCAGGCGCCTTTGATGTGCGCCTGCTCGGCTGACAGAGAAAATTGTGGCGTTTGCATAATCATTCAGTGGTCCCCATTGCGGTTTCCCATGGCCAGTGCCACTCGCGACTGATTGCGGCGTTGCAGTTGATGACAAATCCACTGGCTGGTATCGACCAGCCGCGCCAGGTCAATTCCGGTATGCAAGCCCATGCCCTGCAGCATGTACACAACGTCCTCCGTCGCCACATTGCCGCTGGCGCCTTTGGCATAAGGACAGCCGCCCAGGCCGGCGATTGACGAATCAATGGTCATTACCCCCAATTCCAGCCCTGCCAGCAGATTGGCCAGCGCCTGACCGTAGGTGTCGTGGAAATGCATGGCAAGCTGGTCGGCGCGTGCTTCCTGCAGACAGGCACTGAGTACCTGCTGCACTTGCAGCGGTGTGCCCACACCAATAGTGTCGCCGATGGAGACTTCATAACAGCCAAGCGCCATCAGTTCACGCACCGCCAGGGTGACATCAGCAACAGGAACAGCGCCCTGATAAGGGCAACCCATGGCGCATGACACATAACCACGTACTGCAATGCCCTGTGCACGTGCCGCGTCGCACACATCCGTAAAACGCTGGATACTCTCGCGGATTCCACAGTTGATGTTTTTCTGACTGAAGGCTTCGGAGGCCGCGGCGAACACCGCAATTTCATCAGCTCCGGCAGCAACGGCACGCTCAAAACCCTGCAGATTAGGGGTCAACGCTGAATAGCGCACGCCTGGCCGTCGCGTTATTGACGCAAACACATCGGCGGAGTCTGCCATTTGCGGCACCCAGCGCGGTGACACAAAACTGCCGGTTTCAATACGCATCACACCAGCCGCTGCCAAGCGGTTTACCAGTTCGGCCTTAACGGCCGTCGGAACCTGCGCGGCTTCGTTCTGCAAGCCATCGCGGGCACCGACCTCAACGATACTGACCTGCTTGGGGACGGGACTGTTGCGGTGTGCCAGCAGACTCATCAGCGTGCCCCCGGTGTTGAATCACGATTGTCAGGCACACAAAATTCGATCAGCAACTGATCAGGCTGCACCATTTGTTCATCCTCACACCACACGGCTGCAATCACCGTTGCCGATTGAGCGCGCAGGGTATGCTCCATTTTCATGGCCTCCATGATCAACAATGGCTGCCCGGCAATCACACTGTCACCTGCTGCCACAAACACGCTGATCACCCGACCAGGCAGGGGCGCTTTAATGCTGCTTTGTTGATGGGCTGCCGTGCTGCGCGCGATCAGGGTGTCTGCATCGCTGGCCGGGGAAGGTTTGCCCAGAGCAAACAGCGGCAGCAGATGATGCTGGCGGCTGAACCGATTCAGACCTCCATTACGAAACGCGGCGACTGCGCTGCCATTTACTGCATTGCCATTTACTGCGTTGCCATTTACCGCGCTGCCACTAACTGCACCGCTTCCAACTGCACGGGCAACCGCTGTGCCTGTGTGTGTGCTTGCCTGCCAATGCCGTTGTTCCTGGGCCGCGGCAATCGCCGCCTGATGCTCCTGCAAAAATGCGGTATGCACCTCGCCAGCGGCAAAGGCATCGGTGTCAAGCACCGCGCCAAGATACTCAGCATTGTGCTGTATACCTCTGACCTGTAGATCCGCCAACGCGCTAGACAACCTGCGCACGGCCTGCGCACGTGACGGCGCCCAGGCGATGACTTTGCCCAGCAGGCTGTCGTAGTACACGCTGATGCGATCCCCGGCGCGAAATCCAGCATCGACCCGCAGTTGTCGGCCCGCTGCCGGCGGCCACGCCAGGTGTTCAATCAGCCCAGTGCCTGGCAAAAAGTCGGGCGCCGGTCCTTCAGCATTGATGCGCGCCTCAATGGCCCAGCCATCACGCGGGATGTCATCCTGTGTCAGCGGCAGCGCTTCGCCGCGCGCCACCCGCAGTTGCCACTCCACCAGATCCAGCCCGGTGATGGCCTCAGTGACCGGATGTTCCACCTGCAAGCGGGTATTCATTTCCAGAAAATAAAACTGTTCGTCCTGATACAAAAACTCAACCGTACCGGCGCCGGTATAAGCAATGGATTGCGCCGCGCGCACAGCGGCTTCACCCATGGCCAAACGCACGTCGGCGTTTAATCCGGGCGCTGGCGCCTCTTCAATCAGTTTCTGATGTCGCCGCTGAATGGAGCAGTCACGTTCATGCAAGTGCACACACTGTCCTGCCTCATCTGCAAACACCTGTATCTCAATGTGCCGTGCACGGGGCAGATACTTCTCCAGCAGTACGCGGTCATCCGCAAACGCTGATCGTGACTCGCGCTTGACCGCCTGCAGCGCAGGCAAAAACTCGCTGCTGCGCTCAACAATGCGCAAACCGCGTCCGCCACCGCCGGCAACGGCTTTGATCAGCACCGGATAAGCCATCTGATCGGCCTGCTCATGCAAAAACGCTGCATCCTGATTGTCACCGTGATAACCCGGCAGCAAAGGCACACCGGCAGTGCTCATCAACTGTTTGGCGCGTGCCTTGGAGCCCATGGCTGCGATGGCCTCAGCACGTGGGCCCACAAACACATAACCGGCATCCACCACCGCCTGCGCAAATCCTGCATGTTCAGATAAAAAGCCATAACCCGGGTGCAATGCATCTGCACCGCATTGAGAGGCGGCGGCCAATATTTGTGATATATCCAGATAGGACTCAGCCGCCGTGAACCCGGTGAGCGCAATGGCCTGATCAGCGAGTTGAGTATGCAGGGCGCCGCGATCGGCCTGTGAATACACGGCCACGGTGATGATGCCCATGCGCCGTGCGGTGCGGATAATGCGACAGGCTATCTCACCGCGATTGCAGATTAACAAGGTGTTGAGCGCGCGAAGTGTCATGGGGCAGAGTCCTTTTTGGGCATGGTGCTGGCATTAGCCCTGATTTCTTCACGGGCGCTGGCATTAGCACTGGCACTGGCCTCGCCGCCATTGGTAGCGGGCAGAATCCACGGCGCTGGCTGTTTCTCAAAAAATGCCTGCAAACCTGATTGTGCTTCCTGTCCGGCACGCACCCGTGCAATCAACTCACAGGTGTAATGTGTCATTACCTCGCGGTTAGGCACTGGCACCAGTTCGCGGATCAGCGTCTTGGTGTGGGAGATTGCGCCGGGCGCATTGGCAAGCAGTTGCGTTGCCATGTGCACGGCGCTGTCCATCAAGGTGTCGGGTTGCACACATTCGTGGACCAGTCCGGCACGCTGCGCGGAAGCGGCATCAAACACCTCGGCTGTCAGAAAATAGCGGCGCGCAAAATGCGGCCCCATGCGCGCCATCACGTAGGGGCTGATCACGGCCGGCACCAGCCCAAGTCTGACTTCACTGATACAAAAACGTGCCGTGTCGGCAGCAAAAATGATGTCAGCACACGCCACCATGCCGGTAGCGCCCGCATACACATTACCGTGGACTGCCGCGATAATGGGTTTGGGGAACTGATGCAAAGCCTGCAGCATGGCAGCGAGCCGGCCTGCATCTGCAACATTTTCATCCAACGAAAAATTCACCATGGATTTCATGTAATGCAGGTCAGCACCGGAGCAAAAACTTTTTCCACGTCCGGCCAGAATCAGCACGCGGGTGCGCTCATCGCTGCGCAGGAATTCTATGTTCTGATGAATGGCTGCAATCAGCGCCGGATCAAAGGCATTGTGTTTTTCCGGTCGGTTCAGCCACAGTACGGTGATGCCGTCCGCTGGGCGGGTAAGCTCAACAAGAGTATCCATAACACTTACATCCTGAAAATGCCGAAGCGGGTGTCCAGCGCCGGCGCGTGGCTGGCGAAGTACAGCGACAAGCCCAGCACCGTGCGTGTATCCGCCGGCGCGATGATGCCATCGTCCCACAGACGCGCACTGGCGTAGTAGGGATGACCCTCATGTTCATACTTGTCTTCGATGGGTTTACGGAACGCCTGTTCCTGTTCTGTATTCCAGGGCGTGCCCTTGGCTGCCAGCATGTCTGCGCGTAACTGCGACATCACCCCGGCGGCCTGGGCGCCGCCCATCACTGAGATGCGCGCATTGGGCCAGGTCCACAAAAACCGTGGATCATAGGCGCGGCCGCACATACCGTAATTGCCGGCGCCAAAACTGCCGCCAATCAGCGTGGTGATTTTGGGCACGTTGGCGGTGGCGACTGCATTGACCAGTTTGGCGCCATTTTTGGCAATGCCCTCATGTTCGTATTTGCGTCCGACCATAAAACCGGTGATGTTCTGCAGGAACACTAACGGAATCTGTCGCTGGCAACACAGCTGGATAAAGTGTGCGCCTTTTAAGGCGCTTTCCGAGAACAGGATGCCATTGTTGGCGAGAATGCCAACGGTCTGTCCAAGAATGTCGGCAAATCCACACACCAGGGTGCTGCCATACAGCGGTTTGAATTCATCAAACTGCGAGCCGTCCACGATGCGCGCAATCACTTCGCGCACATCATAGGGCTGACGCACATCCGCCGGCACAATGCCGTAAATCTCATCGGGGTCGTAAACCGGCGCCGCGGCCAACAGATTCAGACTGCGGGCGGGCCGGTTGAGCCGCGCAATACTGCGTCTGACCAGCGCCAGCGCATGCATGTCGTTGTCGGCCAGTTGATCGGCAACACCAGAAATCTGCGCGTGTACTTCACCCCCGCCCAATTCCTCAGCACTGACAATCTCGCCGGTGGCGGCCTTCACCAGTGGTGGGCCACCCAGAAAAATGGTGCCCTGATTGCGCACAATAATTGACTCGTCAGCCATCGCCGGCACATACGCGCCGCCCGCTGTGCATGAGCCCATCACCGCGGCTATCTGAGGAATTCCCGCCGCAGACAGCCGCGCCTGATTGTAAAAAATGCGGCCGAAGTGTTCGCGATCTGGAAATACTTCAGCCTGATGCGGCAGGTTAGCGCCGCCGGAGTCCACCAGATAAATACACGGGAGATGATTTTCCGCCGCAATCTGCTGCGCGCGCAGGTGTTTTTTAACACTCAGCGGATAGTAGGTGCCGCCTTTAACCGTCGCATCATTGGCCACAATCACACACGCTTGTCCCGATACCATGCCAATCCCACTGATCAGGCCAGCGCCGGGGATATCTTCGTCGTAGACCTGATATGCCGCCAATGCTGACAGCTCCAGAAAGGGAGAACCGGTATCAAGCAATGCCTCAACCCGTTCTCTGGGCAGCAGTTTGCCCCGGCTGGTATGACGGTCGCGCGATGTCTGGTCGCCGCCTAGTGCAAGAGTGCTGTGCAAACTTTGCAGTTGATCACGCAGCGCGGTGTGATGGCGGTAGTTAAGCGCGAAGGCGGGATCCTGACGGTTGATGGTTGTTTGTATTTTGCTCAATGATCAGCTCACTTGTTGTTCTACATTTGATCGGTGCACCTGCAGCACAAGGCGGGAGTCGGCCTCGGAACGATGGCTGCGCCATCTGATTGTTCCTCGACGGACTTCCCGTCTTGCGCCGCCTGTGTGTCTGTGCCGCAGTTCTTGTTCGCGATGCCAACATGATAGTAGCAGCTCTGCTCCAGCGCCGGGCAGGATGTCCGTCGAGGAACAATCAGACGGCAACGCCGTCGTTCCGAGACCGACTCCTGCCCGGTGCTGGAGCAGAGCAGGCGCTGACAATCCAGGAACAATCAGACGGCAACGCCGTCGTTCCGAGACCGACATCCTGCCCGGTGCTGGAGCAGAGCAGGCGCTGACAATCCAGGAACAATCAGACGGCAACGCCGTCGTTCCGAGACCGACTCGCAAATTGTGTTGCGGTAGCCCACCACTGACACGCCCACCACTTCGATACCCGCAGGCAACTGACATCACGCCGTCTCGCGGAACAGCTCCCGGCCGATCAACATACGCCGAATCTCTTGTGTGCCCGCACCGATCTCATAAAGTTTGGCATCGCGCAGCAGCCGACCGGTGGCGTACTCATTAATGTAGCCGTTACCGCCCAGAATCTGTATCGCTTCCAGCGCCAACTTGGTGGCGAGGTCGGAGCTGAACAAGATAGCGCCGGCCGAATCCTTGCGCGTGGTTTCGCCTCGGTCGCAGGAGCGCGCCACCGCGTAAACATAGGCGCGCGCGGCATTCAGGCTGGTGTACATGTCCGCGAGTTTGCCCTGAATAAACTGAAAGTTACCGATGGCTTCGCCAAATTGCTTCCGGTCGTGCACGTAAGGCAACACGACGTCCATACAAGCCTGCATGATGCCCAAGGGTCCGCCGGACAACACGACGCGCTCGTAGTCCAGGCCACTCATCAAAACGCGCACACCGCCGTTTTCCTTACCCAGAATGCTTTCTGCAGGGACCACACATTCCTCGAATACCAGCTCACAGGTGTTGGAACCGCGCATACCCAGTTTGTCGAGTTTGGGTGAGCGGCTGAAGCCGGGTGTGTCGCGCTCTACCAGAAAGGCCGAGATGCCTTGCGGGCCGGCGGCGGCGTCAGTCTTGGCGTAGATCACATACACATGGGCATCAGGGCCGTTGGTGATCCACATTTTGCTGCCGTTGAGCACAAAGTTGTCACCGTCTCGCCGTGCGCTGAGTTTCATACTGACCACGTCGGACCCGGCGCTGTGTTCACTCATGGCAAGTGCGCCGATGTGTTCGCCGCTGATCAGGCCGGGAAGGTAGCGGGTCTTTTGGGCATGAGTGCCGTTGCGGAAAATCTGATTCACACACAAATTGGAGTGTGCGCCGTAGCTCAGGCCGACACTGGCGGAGGCTCGGCTGATTTCCTCAGTGGCAATGACGTGGGCGAGATAACCCATGCCGGCCCCACCGTACTCTTCTGATACGGTGATACCTAAAAGTCCCATGTCACCCATTTTGCGCCACAAGTCGGCTGGGAAGTTGTTGCTCTGGTCGATTTCTGCGGCACGTGGTGCAATTTCACGCGCGGCAAACTGCTGTATCTGATCCTGCAACATCTGCAGGCTGTCGTCGAAGTTAAAACTGAGCTGGGGGTATTGGGCAAGAGAGGCTGGCATACAATCGGTCTCAAACTACGTTTTAAGAGTGGTTGCGATCGATTCTAAACCATAACCGAACTGATTCACATCTCGGGTAAAACTGCTGAACTTTACTCAGGATAGCGATATTTGAGATGGCTGCTGCAACCTGAACCAGGCCGCGAACTGCTCGGCACTTTCTGGTTTATGGTAGAAGTTGCCCTGAATGACATCGCATTGATAGTCGCGCAGAAACGCTTGTTGCCGAGAATTTTCCACACCTTCGGCGACCACCGTCAGGCCCAGGGTTTTGCTCATGGAGATAATGGCCTTGCTGATCGCCTGATCTTCGCGGTTGGTGTCCAGATCGTTGACAAAAGCACGGTCAATCTTCAGGGTATCAATCGGGTAATGGCGCAATTGTCCCAACGATGAATAACCGGTACCAAAGTCATCGAGTGCAAAGCGGATGCCGGTTTTTTTCATCTCCTGCATCAAGCGGATGGCGCGCTCGGGGTTTTGCACAACCACGCTTTCGGTAATCTCCAGCTCCAGTTGGCCGGCCGGAAAGCCATTGTTGCTCAGCAGTTGCTGAATAAAGGTGGGCAGGTCAGGATGATTAAACTGCCGCGCGGACAGGTTTACCGCCAGTGACAGCGCCGGTAAACCTTGCGCTTGCCACTGCAGCACCTGCTGGCACGCGGTTGCCATCACCCACTCACCGATGGGAACAATCAGACCATTGTCTTCAGCGATTGGAATAAAAAGGCTGGGTGAAATCAAACCCAGCTCCGGATGTTGCCAGCGCAGCAGAGCCTCCACGCCAACCACCTTGGCGGATTCAACGTCCACCTTGGCCTGATACTCCAGGCTTAACTCACCGCGCTTGAGAGCATGATGCAGTTTAATTGCCAGTCCGGCGCGTTCCTGATGGTATTGATGCAAGTCTGCAGAATAGACTCTGATATTGTTGCGACCTTCCTCCTTGGCGGCATACATGGCAGTGTCCGCATGGTTCATCAGGCTTTCTTCGGTGCTGGCATCCTCACCAAACAGGCTGATACCAATGCTGGCTCCAATAATAAACTCACGCTGTTCAAGGGTAATGGGCACGTTGAACACCTTCAGGACATTGCCGGCAATCTCTGCGGCATGCTCCTTGTTGTTAATGCGCTGCAACAAGATGACAAACTCATCGCCTCCAAGACGTGCCACAATATCGGAGTTACGCAGCGGCGCGCGCAAACGTTTGGCGATCTCAGCCAGTAACAGGTCGCCGGTATGGTGTCCATAGATGTCGTTCACAGCTTTAAAACGATCAAGGTCAAGAAACATCACAGCAAACTGCTTCTCGTTTGAGCGATTGGCGTTGCTGATCGTGTTACTCAGTAACTCGCTGAACATCACCCGGTTGGGCAGGCCCGTCAGCGTGTCGTGCGTGGCCAGATGCTTGATATGGTTGGCCACCTGCTTTTTGCTGGTGATGTCTTGGGTGATACCGCGATAGCCGCTAAATTCGCCGGCTGAATCGCGGATGGGTTCACCGCTGAGTGACAGATAGAAGGTATTGCCGTCGGTATTGATGAATGAAAATTCGAAATCCCGGAATTGCTGTTGTTTGTCCAGCATACGACGGAAATGTCGCCAGCCTCCGACATCGGGCACCACTCCAGGCAGGGTCCACAATTGCCGGCCAATGGCATGTTTGATGGCCAACTCATTGATCTCATCCCGAATACGCCCTTCATAGGTAACAAAGCGCAAGCTGGAATCCATCTCCCAGTAATAATCTGAACTCAGGTTGATCAGGCTACGGAAACGTTCCTCGTTCTGACGGATACGTTCGGCGGCGATGGCTTGCTCTGCGGCGTTGGCAAAAGAGTCCAATGCAAACGACATATTGTCAGCCATACTCTGGAGAATGCTTTGTGTCTGGGCATCAAAGACATTTTTGCTGTTGGCGTAAAACAACATGATAGCCACCGGCTTTTTGTGTCTGAGCAGCGGCAGGGCGGCCGCGCTGTTGATGTCATGCGCCAAGGCATGCTCATGCCAGGCACGGGTGCGCGGGTCAGCGCGGAAATCATTGGTAAACTGAGCTTTGCCTTCGACCATGGCAGCGGCGGTGATGCCGCGCCCTTCAGGCGTCGAGGAATCGAGACTAATATGGAATTTTTTGAGGCCCGGCATCACGTAACCGGCGCTGGCAATAGCATAAAAGTGACCGCGCTCATTGGGCAGTAGCACGCTGGCGATACTAAACAACTCACTGGACACTGCGGCGAGGGTTGCCTGTTGGTACAGCGTGTCAACTGACGTGGCGCGCAGAATTGCTTCGTTGGTCAAGCTCAGTGCCAGGAACAGTTGCTGCAGTTGGAAGGCTTTGAGCTCGGCATGTTTGCGGGCAGTGACATCGCGGCTGACCCCGATGATCAGCCAGCGACCGTTGATCAGAGTTGCGCGGCTGTGCACTTCAACCGTATTGGAAGCACCGGTGTTAGGTACGGTGACGTCACGCTCAAAACGGCTGCTGCGACCATGTTTGATCAGCTTGTCGTAACGTTCGATCAACTCCTCACGACTGAAACCAAGGATTTTGCTTGGGCCCATGCGCAGGATTTCATCACGGGTCAGCCCGGCATTGCGGCAGGCGGTATCGTTAACGTCTACAAACGTCAGGGTGTCACGGTCAACCAGATAAATCATGTCCAGCGACATGTCCATGGCGGCGCGGAAACGTTTGAGGTTGGTTTCGTCGTTGCGTTCGCGGCTGATATCCACAGCGACACACTCATAACCCATAAATGTGCCGAGATGATTGAATTGTGGGGCGCCGCTGATCTGTAGAAAACAGCTGCTGCCGTCATTTAGCCTGAACACACAATCGATCTGCCGGAAAGGCTTTTGCAGCTTGACGCTGTCAAGATAGTTGCGCCAACCCAGTGAGCGCGGATTGTTGACTTCTTGCCGTGCAGGTTCGAAGGCAACATCCATTAAACGCCGGTGAAACAATTGCGCGGCGGCGGCTTGGGTGTCTTCAGAAAAACTCAGGACCGCCTCGCAGACGCCATTGGCATCTTCTTGCCAGAACATGTCCGAGGACAATGACAGCAGCCCGTGCAGCAAGGAATGGTCTAGCAAGCGGTCAGCGCGTAACTCACCTAAACCTAGCCGGTGCTCCGTTGCTGTTGTTCCGCTCGTCAGATTGCTAATTTTATTGTGCTTGTCTGAATCCATGTTTGCAGATCCGGCGGCCTTACCTGGCCCAAGTGTTTAAGCACCTTACTGTTGCATGTCATTGACATCTTTGTCTATCGACCAATTCACAAAAAACAAAACCTGTTTCCGATAAATCAGTCGAAAGTGATGTCCTCTACACCAGCGTCTTACAAGCTGCACCGATCAGGCTCAGTGCCTCATCAATTTCCGCCTCAGTAATGTTCAGTGGCGGCAACAGACGAATGGAATTGCCGCCGGCTTTCACGGCCAGCAGCTTGACCTGCATAAAGGCTTTAATCAGGTCGGCATTCACACACACGCAGCGTAATCCGACCATC
>CALQJO020000057.1 GCA_943330915.2 Rhodoferax sp. OV413
GCAGGCGATTGTAAGGCTTGCGAACGAGCATGGGCTTGAGTTAGTGCCGTCAGGAGGACGTACGGGTTTGAGTGGCGGTGCGGTCGCGAGTAACGGAGAGGTCGTTGTGGCCTTTGACCGTATGAATCGAATCCTCGACTTCAATCCGATAGATCGTCAGGTTGTTTGTGAGCCAGGGGTGGTGACTGAGCAGTTGCAGTTGTTTGCAGAAGACAAGGGTCTGTTTTACCCGGTCGACTTTGCATCGTCAGGATCCAGTCAAATTGGTGGAAATGTGGCAACTAATGCCGGCGGGATCAAAGTGATCCGCTATGGGCTGACGCGTGACTGGGTAATGGGCATGAAGGTGGTAACGGGGTCAGGTGAACTGTTAGAGCTTAATCATGGCCTGATTAAGAATGCTACAGGATACGATCTGCGTCACCTGTTTGTGGGGTCAGAGGGAACACTCGGATTTATTGTTGAACTCACCATGGGGCTGGCAACGCCACCAGTGGATCCGACAGTATTGGTGCTGGCGGTTGATGACATGGATTCTGCGATGCAAGTGCTCCAGTGTTTTCAGTCTGCATTGAGTGTCTGCGCATTTGAGTTTTTCTCCGAGAAAGCGCTTGTCCATGTGATGGCTGAAAAAGGTCTGCAACGACCATTCCAGACGATTGGCAATTTTTACGCATTGATTGAATTCGAGAACACCAGCGAATCTGTAATGGATGCGGCCATGTCCGCGTTTGAGACCTGTGTAGAGCAAGGGTGGGCTCTGGACGGTACCATGAGTCAGAACTCGACCCAGGCTAAAACCCTGTGGCGCCTGCGCGAGGATATTTCGGAAACAATCTCCCGGTTTACGCCCTACAAAAACGATATTTCTGTTCAGGTTTCCAAGGTGCCGGCATTCCTTAAAGAAGTTGACGCCATAGTGAATGAAAGATACCCGGATTTTGAAATAATCTGGTTCGGTCACATTGGGGATGGTAATCTCCACTTGAATATCCTCAAGCCGGATTCCCTCCCCAAAGAAGTGTTTTTCCGCCAGTGTGCAGAAGTCAGTTATGGCATTTTCGATGCGGTAAGGCGCTATCACGGCAGCATTTCTGCAGAGCATGGTGTCGGGTTGCTGAAGAAACCCTACTTGCAATACAGTCGTACCGACGTTGAGATCGATTTTATGAGATCAATCAAAAAGGTATTTGACCCAAATAACATTATGAATCCCGGAAAGATTTTTGATTAATTTCAAAAATCGGCGCTAGAGTTTTGGTGCGCTTCACAAAATTTACTTTCGATTTGTCTAAAAACCGGAAAATTCCCGATTTTTAGACAAAAACTGTATTCCCACCAACAAAATATAGCGGTACACTCCTGAGAGGAGTCGGTGTTGATTCCGGCGGTTGGCGCATTTGTCAACTGAGAAAATAAATATTGGGAGCAGCCGGACATTGTTTTCGGTTTGTCCCTTGGAAATTAGCAAGAGAGCAATATGGCACAGCATGTAGAAGGTACCGTTAAGTGGTTCAATGACGAGAAAGGTTTTGGTTTCATTGAACAGGAAGGTGGAAAGGACGTATTCGTCCATTTTAGTGCCATTAACGGTACTGGAAGAAAGACGCTGCACGAAGGTCAGAAAGTCACGATGGAAGTGACTCAAGGCCAGAAAGGCCCTCAGGCGGAGAACGTCACTCCTCTGTAATACAAAAACGCAGGGCTTAAAAACCCTGCGTTTTTTTATTCGGGCTGTGTGCGGGTGAGTCTAAATCCGTGAAAACTTTGATTTAACGTGTCAGAGTTTTCAGGCCATCCTTTGTCCCGAGTATCAGCTTGTCTGCAGGCCTCAGGGCAAATAGTCCATTAGTGACGACTCCCGTAATCTGATTGAGTTGCGTCTCCAATTCTCGTGGATCCACAATACTCATATTGTGGACATCTAGAATTATATTTCCGTTATCGGTGATAAATCCTTCGCGGTAAACCGGGTCACCCCCCAATTTTACAATTTGTCTTGCCACATGACTGCGTGCCATCGGCACAACCTCAACGGGTAACGGAAATCTCCCCAGCACATCCACCAGTTTGCTGCCATCGGCTATACACACAAATTCTTTTGCAACCGCAGCAATGATTTTTTCGCGGGTCAGTGCACCGCCGCCACCTTTAATCAGATGCAGGTACGAATTTGCCTCATCGGCGCCATCGACATAAATACTCACCTCAGGTGCAGAGTTCAGATCAATCACTGTAATTTGTAATGCTTTCAGGCGACGAGCGGTTTCTTCAGAACTGGCGACAGTGGCACTGATGTCATGTTTAAACGCAGCAAGACATTCAATAAAGTAATTGGCGGTCGAGCCCGTGCCAATCCCAATAACCGATCGGTCATCAAGGCGACTCCGGACATAGTTTGCAGCGGCCTGAGCCACGGCTTTTTTAAGTTCATTTTGATCCATGCTGCTATCCTGTTAAGTGCTGCGTTAAACTGCCGATCTGAAACCTGACGCTGGCAAAGTATAACCCAGCAAGACGGGTGCCGGGCAAAACGCCTGCTGTTTTTGGACACTGTTATGAACGCAGTTATGGAAGAGTACATCAGGGAGATCCTCTCTGCGCGGGTCTATGACGTTGCTATAGAAAGCCCTGTGCACCTGGCACAAGTGTTGTCGCGGCGCTTGGGCAACCGTGTGCTTTTGAAGCGCGAAGATATGCAACCAATCTACAGCTTCAAACTTAGGGGCGCTTACAACAAGATGTCCAGGCTCTCTGCAGAGGCTGCTCAGAAGGGCGTAATCGCCGCCAGCGCCGGGAATCATGCGCAGGGCGTCGCGCTGGCAGGCACGAAACTGGGCATTAACACAATTATTGTTATGCCGGTCACAACGCCTGCGATCAAGATCGACGGTGTGCGTGCCCGAGGTGGCCAGGTGATATTGCATGGTGATACCTATAACGATGCGGCAGAATTTGCGATGAAGCTTGTTGAGGAACGTGGCTACACGTTTGTACACGCTTTTGATGATCGTGATGTGATTGCCGGGCAGGGCACGGTAGCGATGGAGATTCTTCGTCAACACAGCGGCAAACTTGACGCCATTTTTGTTCCTGTTGGTGGCGGCGGCCTGATGGCTGGCATGGCGGCTTATATCAAATATCTGCGGCCAGAGATCCGCATGATTGCAGTTGAGGCGGAAGATTCCGCCTGCCTGAAAGCGGCGCTGGACAGTGGCGAGCGGATAAAGTTAGCTCAGGTAGGTCTGTTTGCTGACGGTGTTGCAGTTAATCAGGTGGGCAAGGAGACTTTTGCCATCCTGCAACACTGTGTGGACGAGGTCATCACTGTTACCACGGACGAAATCTGTGCGGCAATCAAGGATGTTTTTGACGATACACGTGCGGTGACTGAGCCCGCAGGCGCACTGGCAATAGCAGGTCTCAAAAAGGCTGTGCGCGAGCAAGGCTTGCAGGATTCGGTGCTGATGGCCGTGATCACCGGCGCCAATGTCAATTTCGACCGGTTGCGGCACATCTCCGAGCGAGCGGAATTGGGCGAAAGTCGTGAGGCAGTGCTGGCAGTCACTCTGGATGAAAAGCCGGGTAGTTTCAGACGGTTTTCCAAAATCCTCGGTCGTCGCAGTGTGACTGAGTTTAATTACCGTTTTGGCGACACCGTCGCCGCCAAAATATTTGTAGGGGTAGAAATAGCCGATGGACTGACTGGACGGCGCAACCTCATCCACGAACTGACGGAGCAGGGTTTGTGCGTTGCAGATATGACTGAGAATGAGGCGGCTAAACTTCATATCAGACATATGGTGGGAGGACGTAGTCAGCAGGTTGTTAATGAGCGGGTCTTTCGTTTTGAATTTCCGGAAAGACCCGGCGCGCTGATGACATTTCTTGATTTACTGGGGGAGCGCTGGAACATTTCCATGTTTCACTACCGAAACCATGGTGCAGCGTACGGACGAGTCATGGTTGGCATTCAGGTGCCAGCGCAGGACAGCCCACAGTTTGATGAGTTCCTGCGCCTGACAAAGTACCCGTTTCAGGAAGAAACCGGGAATATTGCCTACCAGACTTTTCTTGCGCCCTGATCCGATCGGGATGCTTAACCAATATACGAACAACAGTAATCGGTGACGCTCAGTACCTTGATATCAAAGGCTGAGTTGGCCGCAACATCAAAGCTGTCACCACCAACCACTTTTCGCCAGAGGTCTTCGCCTGGCAGCAGAATCTCGACGTGGCCAGACAAAATTTCCATCACTTCTTTTTTGGCCGTTCCGAAACGGTATTCACCTGGCATCATGATTCCCAAGGTCTTTACATCGCCGTTGGCAAATTCAACGGTGCGGCTGGTGACTTTGCCATCGAAATAAACATTGGCTGCTTTGACCACAGAAACATTTTCAAACTTACTCATTATGGAACCTCTTCATTTGACAGCTAATCATGACTTGGAGGGGAATGCCTGCGGACGCGGATTCTAGCGATTTAACCTGTCATCTGCCAGCACCCAGTTTCTGACCCATATTGACGGCAGAGCCGGCAGCGAGATCCGGGTTCAAATCCAGCATCCCTGCACCAAACACAGCGACCACCGTTGAGCCAAGCTTAAAGCGTCCCATCTCGTCGCCCTTTTTCAATACAATCGGGCTTGGACTGTCCGCATAATCAACCTCGAACAATAAGTCATTATTCGGGCACACATGGCCACTCCAGACTGTTTCGATGCCGGCAACAATCATCGCACCGACCAGAACCAGCGCCATCGGGCCGTTGTCGGTATCAAACACACAAACCAGCCTTTCGTTGCGGGCAAACAAACCATCCACACGTTCGCTGGTGAGTTTATTGACTGAAAACAGACTGCCGGGCACATAAATCATTTTGCGCAGCCGGCCACTGACAGGCATGTGAACGCGGTGGTAGTCACGGGGAGACAGATAAACAGTCGCAAAACAGCCTCCTGTAAATGCCTGTGCCAGCGCCAGGTCTGCGCCCAGGAGAGCCTCAACAGAATAGTCTTTACCCTTGGCCTGGAAGATTTTCCCATGCTCGATATGCCCCAGCTGGCTGATGACACCATCCGCCGGACAGATCACATCCATTTCTCCTGCGGATAACGGCCGGGCATCAGCCTTGAGCGACCGGGTAAAAAACTCGTTAAACGATGTATAAGCAGAAAGATCAGATTCAGCAGCTTCTGCCATATTTACGTTGAAGCGTTTGGCAAACCAGTTGATAAAGAGAGTCCTGATGAATGGCTGCTGACTGTTCGCCAGTCTGCCGACCAGTCTGGATACCCAATGTTGTGGTATCAGATGTTGCATAAGAATAAACAAGCTATCTCTCATTCAGTGATCCTGTGTGGGTCATATTGATAAAAGTGCTGGCGCCTTCAGGTGCGCTCATTCAGGCTGCTCAGAATATGGTGGTAACTCTCCAGCCTGGCAGGATCAATCTCGCCGCGTTTTACCGCTTCCAGTAAAGCGCAGTCCGGCTCATGCTGATGGTGACAATCCCGGAACCGGCATTTACCTGCCCAGGGTCTGAATTCGATAAACCCATTCATCAATGCATCGGGCTCAATGTGCCAAAGACCAAACTCGCGGATGCCCGGCGAGTCAATAAGATCACCACTGCCAGGCAAGTGGTACAGTTTTGTTGCGGTGGTGGTGTGAGTACCCTTTTGCCGGCCCGCCGATAAATCACCCACATCGGCTGCGTGCTCTTCATCATCGTCGCTGACGCCTCGCAGGGTATTAATCAATGACGATTTTCCAACCCCGGATTGGCCAACAAAAACAGCGGTCTGCTCCGCAAGGGCGGCCTTCAGCGCCTCCATACCGTCTCCATTATGACTGGACACACGCAGTGTTTCGTAACCGATGTGGGCATAACGGTGCAGCAACGCCTCAACGTTGATGCTGCTTTTGGTGGTCAGGTCAGATTTGTTTAATAGCAGCAGGGGCCGCAGGCCAAGATGCTCAATGGCGACCATGTATCGATCAATCAAATTACCGAATGGCTCTGGTCTCGGTGCGATCACTACCACCACGCAGTCGACGTTGGCGGCAATAGCGCGCAGTTCACCGCGGTGATTGGGCCTGCTCATGGCCGAGTGGCGAGGTTGCTGCGCAACTATGACGCCGCTCAAGCCAGATTCAATCTGCCACAACACGGTGTCTCCGGTGACCATGGCTGGCAAATTGCTGCGCTGAAAGCAGCGGAATATCTCCCCGTAATGATCCGGGTCGCGGGACTCAACATCAATCTGCTGACCATAGTGGCAGACAATCAAGCCTTCCAGACTATTTCCGGGTTCCGCCTCGATTGTCGGATCTGAGATATCAGAAGTTCTGGCGACCACATCCCGGGCATTACGTTCTTGCCGTGCCTGTTGATTTCCGGATATGCGTCGTTGTTGCTGTTGGTTAAGTCGTCGTTTGGTCATGGGTCGGCATTCTATTACAATGTCGCCTCAAAAGGCGCTAAGGCCTCCTCAAGCCACACAATTGATATTGGAAACTGATTATGGCCAGTGCCGTGATAGACAAAAGCAAAACGCTGATCTGGTTAGATATGGAAATGACCGGACTCGAGCCGGATGCTGATCGCATCATCGAGATTGCAACGCTGGTGACAGACGCTGATCTGAATATCATTGCAGAGGGGCCAGTATTGGCTGTGTATCAAACTGATGAAGCATTAGCTGCCATGGATGAGTGGAATCAGCGCACGCATGGTGGATCCGGGTTGGTCGCACGAGTTCGTGCCAGCACAACAGACGATGCGACGGCAGAACAATTGACACTGGAATTCCTGCGGCAATACGCTGATCCGCGCAGTTCTCCTTTATGTGGGAATAGTATTCATCAGGACCGCCGATTTATGGTGCGGTACATGCCACAGCTGGAAGCTTTTTTTCACTACCGTAATCTGGATGTCAGCACCGTCAAAGAGCTCGCCCGGCGATGGCGTCCGGAATTGTCGGCTGGTTTTGTGAAAACCGGAACCCATCAGGCGCTGGATGATATCCATGAATCCATCAATGAGTTGAAGTACTACCGCGAGCACTTTTTCAGGATGTCGTAACACCGTGCTGCCGCAATGCCCATTGCACATGTTCACGGACCAGCGCGGATTCATGATGTTCACGCTGGCGCAACGCTTCCAGCACCGCGATGGTTGAAGGTGCATTGCCAAGACCCACGGCGAGATTTCTTAACCAGGCCTCATAACCAATACGCCGTATTGCTGAACCTTCGGTGCGTTGTTCAAACATTTCCGCCGTCCAAAGGAACAAGACACTTAATTCGCTGCTATCCAGTCCATGCCGCGGCGAAAAATCGGCTTCCTCGCTCAGGTGTGTGAATTTGTTCCAGGGGCAAATCAATTGGCAGTCATCACAGCCAAACACATGGTTGCCCATGGGCGCACGCAGCTCTTCAGGAATACTGCCCTTTAGCTCAATGGTGAGATACGAGATGCAGCGCCGGGCATCCAGTTGATTGGGGCCAACAAACGCTTGTGTCGGGCATATATCAAGACAAGCTGTGCAACTGCCGCAGTGAGCACTGGCAGGAGGATCTACCGGCAGCGGCAAATCGGTAAACAACTCACCCAGGAAAAACCACGAACCGGCTTGCTTATTTATCAGCATGGTGTTTTTTCCGATCCAGCCAAGACCGGCCTTCTCCGCCAGCGCGCGCTCCAGTACCGGTGCGCTATCAACAAAAGCGCGATAACCAAAATCCCCAACCTGTGCGGAAATACGTTCAGCCAGTCGTTGTAATCGCCTGCGGATTAGTTTGTGATAATCACGGCCTCGTGCATAACGAGAAATATAGGCTGTGTGTTTTTGCTGCAGCGGCGCAAGTGACTGTTCAAGGCTGAGACTGTAATCCATGCGTACACTGAGTACGCGCAGAGTTCCGGGGTGCAACTGTGCCGGGTTCAATCTCAGGTCACGATGACGTTGCATATACTGCATATCGCCATGAAAGTGGTTAGCCAGCCATGCATCGAGGTGTGGTTGGTGAGCGCTCAGGTCAATATCAGCAACCCCCAGTTGCTGGAAACCCAATTCTTGCGCCCATTGCCTGATCAGCACCAGCAGTTGGTCAGGGTTTAAGGTGGCCTTGTCAGTCAAGCTGGATTCGGGGTTCATGGTCACAGCCGTCGCAAAATCTCTGCAGCCTGTTCGAGCGTGCTGTTGTCTTTGCAGAAACAAAACCGGATTACCCGGGATTCTGGAGGAGTTTCATAAAACGCCGACAGCGGGATGGCTGCAACACCTTTTTCCTGAGTCATCCAGTTAACAAAGGCCACATCATCAAGATCGCTGATCTGACTGTAATCAACACATTGGAAATAGGTGCCTGCCGATGGTGTGAAAACCAATCGGGAGTCACGGATCAGTTCACAAAAATAGTCGCGTTTTTGCTGATAAAAAGCGGCTAGCTGCTGATGATGTTGCGGGCAATCACGCATGAAGTCAGCGATGGCATATTGCAGAAAGCTGGTGGATGTAAACGTCACAAACTGATGAATCTTGCGAAACTCTGCGGTCATGGCTGCTGGCGCGGCGCAGAACGCCATCTTCCAGCCGGTAGCGTGGTAGGTTTTTCCAAACGAAAAAACTGCAAAACTTTTTTCACGCAATTCCGCATGCCGGAGCACACTTTCATGCTGCCCGCCGTCAAAGACCATGTGCTCGTATACTTCGTCCGATAACACATAAATGTCACGATTGCGGATCAGACTAGCCAAGGCATCAAGATCAGCAGCACTCAGAACGGATCCGCTTGGATTATGCGGCGAGTTGATGATGATCATGCGGGTGCGGTCGTTAATATGCTCGGCAACCTGCTGCCAGTTAATCTGATAACCGGGTTGTTGTAAGCGAAGATGGACGGGTTTCCCGCCCGCAAGGCGCACCGCAGGGTCATAACTGTCATAGGCCGGGTCAAACATAATGACTTCGTCATCACGGCTCACCGTTGCCTGAATGGCATCAAACAGTGCCTCCGTTGCGCCGGACGTCACCGTGATTTCATGATCTGCATCCAGACGGCAACCGTATTGATCAATCAGTTTGAGGGCTATTTGTTGCCGCAGCTCCGCGACACCTGTCATGGGGGCATATTGGTTGCGGCGATTATTCAAATAAAAAGAAACACGTTCTTGCAAATCCGCAGGACAGTCAAAGTCCGGGAATCCCTGTGATAGGTTGATGGCATTATATTGCTGTGCCATCCTCGACATGACCGTAAAAATGGTGGTGCCAACGTGGGGAAGTTTGCTGCGCAAATACATATCCTCTTTTTCTACTCTACCGAAAGCCAGGGCTGAAAACCCAAGGCAGGGATCCGACAACATGATCCCGGATTTTACACGACTGCTCAGGAATTACGCATGAATCAAAAGCCCCATGCGCAGCTGTCTTACGCTGCCAAAGACAACTCGAACACAGTCCTTGACCATCACCCGATGCCGGGAAATCCACAACAGGAGCCCCATTGGCTTGACGGGCGCATGGCCAGCATGCCGTTGCTGGATATTCGCGCGGGCCGCGCAGCGCTGCTGGCCTACTTTGAGAATACCTGGCGTTTGACAGAAACACTGTTTTCAGCCCTGACCAGCGAAGAGGCTTATTATGTTCGTCCCTATCACAAGACCCGTCATCCGTTTATTTTCTATTACGCACATCCGGTTACTTTTTACGTCAACAAGCTGCTGATCGCCGGATTGATCAAGCAACCACTGAATCCTCATTTCGAAATCCTCTTTGAAACAGGAGTGGATGAGATGAGCTGGGATGACCTGCACGAGGGCGAGCAGGATATTTGGCCAGCGGTAGCTGAGGTTAAAGTGTATCGGGATCAGGTTTATGCGCTGGTGCGGGAGGTGATCCTCACGCATCCGCAATTCGACAAGCCCATTGCCATGGATTCTCCTGGCTGGGCTTTAGTTATGTGTTTTGAGCATGAACGTATCCACCTTGAAACCTCCAGTGTTTTGATGCGCGAATTGCCGCTCAAGTATGTGCAGCAGCCGCAGCAGTGGCCAGCGTTACCGCTGACACAGTCGCAGTTGTCCGACAGATTTGCGCGACCGCAGCCAGGCATCGATTTTCCGGCAGAGAACCCGATGATTGAGGTGCAGGGCACGACAATCACCAATGGTAAACCTGCCAGCTGGCCGACCTTTGGCTGGGATAATGAGTACGGTCGTGACTGCCGCCAGGTCGCTACTTTTAGAGCCTCCAGGCAACTGATCAGTAATGGTGAGTTTTATGAATTTGTAAGCTCTGGCGCGTACCTCGAAGAGAAGTACTGGTCTGTGCAAGGCTGGGAGTGGCGGCGCTTCCGCAATACCCGCTGGCCAACATTCTGGGTACAGGATGGTCCGGTGGGTTTACATCAGTACAAATTGCGCACGACCTTCAGCGAACAGCCCATGCAGTGGGATTGGCCAGTCATTGCCAATTTTTATGAAGCCAAAGCCTACTGTGCCTGGAGATCGGCTCGTGATGGCGTAAAAACACCGTATCGCCTGCTACAGGAAAAGGAGCATCTGGCGATGCGTGATCCGTCGCAGCAGGCATTGGTTGACTGGCGTGCCGGTGATAACTCTGCGCTGACTGTGGATCCGGTAATGAGCCGCACGGATCAGCCTGATATTCGCAGTAATCACAACTTGCAGCTTGGCAGCGAGGGTCCGGTAACCCGGTTTGCACTTAATTCCCAAGGGTTCAGTGACGTGTTTGGAAATGTGTGGCAATGGTGTGAGGATACCTTCCATCCACTTCCCGGATTTGCGATTCACCCCATGTATGTTGATTTCAGTACACCGTGTTTTGACGGACAGCATCAGATGATTCTGGGTGGTTCGTTTATCAGCACAGGCGACGAAGCCAGTGTGTTTGCGCGCTTTCACTTCCGCCCGCATTTTTTCCAGAACGCCGGTTTCCGCCTGGTCCAGGGCGACGAAAACCCTGTTTCCGAGGGTAAAAGACGTTACGAATCCGATGCCCTGCTGAATCAGTACATGCTCTTTCACTACGGATCAGCCGAGGAGCAGCGCGATGGCAGTATCACCGCCCAGGTTGGACACCCGCAGACGCTGCCATTTATGGATACCATGGCCGCGCTGGTGAAACAGTTCGCTACAAGCTTCGATAGCGTTCTTGACCTTGGGTGTGCCACAGGTCGGGCGAGCTTTGAGCTGGCGCGTCATTTTAATAAAGTGACTGGTGTGGATTACAGCGAAGCGTTTATTCGTGCGGCAGCCTTAATGCAGAGCCAGGGTAGTATGGCTTATGAGCGCCTGGAAACAGGGCGTCATAGCACAGCGCTCATTGCCAGAGTGGCGCCTGATATCAACCGCAGTTGTGTCACGTTTATGGTGGGTGATGCGGCAGATCTGGATGCGGCAGGGCTTGCAGCGCCAGCTCAGTTTGATGCGGTTTTGTTGAGCAATTTGATGTGTCGCTTGCCGGATCCGGCAGCATGTCTAAGACAATTCACCGGAACTGCGTCAGTGCTTAAATCCAATGGAGTGCTGGTGCTGGCGTCTCCAAACAGCTGGATGGAACAGTACACACCACGCGACCATTTTCTGGATGGCGCTGACAGTGATGCAACACTGGCACAGTTGGCGGGATTGTTACCGGGATTCGAACTGCTTCATCAGCAGGATCTGCCGTTTATGATCCGCGAGCACCGGCGCAAGTATGAATACGTTGTCAGCCAAGTGTCGGTCTGGCGCCGGATTGATTAACTGCGGTTGATTGACTGAGTAAAGCGGCTGGTTGTCACGCCGCTTTGCTCAGGTCGCAACATGCCTGTGCAGCGATCTGAATGCTGCGCAGGCGTTTCTGATGCTCGAATACATGCGAGCTGAACATGATTTCATTGACCCCGGTGCGCTGGATAAAGGCACGAATACCTTCCTGAACCTGTTGCGGATTGCCGATGACTGCTTCGCGCAAGGCATGCGCCGCGCCGCCTAGTTCGCCAGAGGAGTAATGCTGTTGAATATCCGCCAAAGGCGGTTTCAGCGGGCCGGGAGTGCCACGGCGTAGCGCAATAAACTGTTGCAGCACGGAGCTCATCAGCATTCGTGCTTCACCCTCGGAATCAGCGGCATACAAAGGAATGGCAGCCATACAGTAAGGTGCCGATAATTGTTCAGACGGACGGAACCGGCTGCGATACACGTCGAGTGCCTGCGCTAAATGCTCCGGTGCGAAGTGGGCAGCAAACGCAAATGGCAGTCCCAGCGCTGCTGCCAATTGTGCGCTGAACAAACTTGAGCCCAGTAACCATAACGGCACTTCCAAGCCTTCGCCAGGTACCGCGCGAACAGCCTGACCGGGCTGCGCCGCACGGAAGTAATATTGCAGCTCCTGCACATCTCGCGGGAACTGCTCGACGCTGTCCTGATAACGTCGAAGCGCCAGCATGGTCTGAGAGTCGGTTCCCGGCGCTCTTCCCAGGCCCAGATCAATGCGTCCCGGATACAGCGATGCCAGCGTGCCAAACTGTTCAGCGACCATCAGCGGTGCATGATTGGGTAGCATGATGCCACCGGAGCCCACCCTGATCGTCTTTGTTCCTTCAGCCACATACCCGATCACAACCGCCGTGGCCGCGCTGGCGATTCCGGTCATATTGTGGTGTTCCGCCAGCCAGAAGCGTTGATATCCCAGTCGCTCGGCTTCCTGCGCCAGGCCTCTTGAATTGATCAAGGCCTGCCGGGCACTGCTGCCCTGAACAATCGGGGCAAGATCCAACATTGAATAAGGAATCATTTAGTCTCCGTGACGAACTAACGCCCAAAACGCTCTTAATATCGGGATAACAGATGCCTAGACTTGAATATTAACAAACCCTGCTTTAACCTGCTAAGCCCCGATTTATGAGGGTGAGGAGGATTATTCCCGCCAGTGATAGTGTGACACGCGCCTCAGTTAATACCGACATCCAGTGACTTTTGAAGTTCTCCGAGGAGACTAACGTGAAAAAACAGACCTTTTTATCAGCAGCCATTGCGGCAGCCGTTGCGGGTTCATTGGCGCTTGGCGCGATGGAAAGCACAATGGCTCAACCTGATCCCAGCTACAAGGCACCCCGCACTGAATGGGGTACACCGGATCTGCGTGGTGTGTTCAATTTCAGTTCAAATACGCCGCTGGAACGCCCTCGTGAATACGGTGATCGCCAGTACTATACGCCTGAGGAAGTCATTGCGCGCGATCTGGCTGCAGCCCAAGAAGCCGAAGCCAGCGATGGCAATTCATCCCAGGGTGGGGTTGGTGGCTACA
Organism: Rhodoferax sp. OV413; assembly: GCA_943330915.2. Taxonomy (GTDB): domain Bacteria; phylum Pseudomonadota; class Gammaproteobacteria; order Pseudomonadales; family Pseudohongiellaceae; genus Pseudohongiella. The sequence continues at coordinate 13,325 of CALQJO020000057.1, forward strand.
ATCAGTTCTGGATTGAAGGCAATCCTATTGATCTTAACCTGCGAACTTCGATGTTGATTTATCCGGAAAACGGTCGTATGCCTGGCCGTGTTGAGGGTGCCCCGATTGCGTTTGGCGGTCTTGGCCCGGATTACAATGGCACCCGACCGGTGCGCGTGGCAGTGGGTGGTATTGCCAAAGATGGCCCGGAAGATCGAGGTATCTCAGAGCGTTGCCTGCTGGGTTTCAACTCTGTTCCTCCGTTTATGCCCAGTATGTACAACAACAACGTACAACTGTTTCAGACTGAAGACCATTTTGTGATCTTTAATGAAATGATTCACGAGGCCCGCATTGTGCGCCTGGATACTGAGGCTCATATCCCGGAAAACATCACACAGTGGACGGGTGATTCCATTGGCCGCTGGGAAGGTGACACGCTGGTGGTTGAGACCAGAAACTTCAACTCCAAAACCCAGACTTTCCGCGGTGTCGGGGTCAGTTCTGATAAAACCTTGATTGAGAAGTTTACCCGCCGCGCAGATAACGTTGTGGACTATGAGTTCACAGTTATTGATCCGAAGTCATACACGGACAAGCTCACCGCTGTGGTGGCCATGTTCCAGACCGAAGACGAGATTTTTGAGTATGCCTGTCACGAAGGTAACTATGGCATGATCAATATTCTTCAGGGCCAGCGTGTTGAAGATGGCACGTGGGATTACGAAAACAGCCGCGCGATGTTGACGCAGTAAGCGACTAATCTACTCAGGGATTTTTTAGTTTATGAAAACACAATTAAAGACATTTTTTGCAGTCGCAGTCACTGCAGCAGCAGCCAGCGCATTCTGGATGGTTCAGGATATGCCTGTTCAGGCCCAGGGTACGTCATCCAGTGACATTCCGCGTACTCCGGATGGCAAACCCAATTTCAGTGGCATCTGGCAAACCCTGAATACAGCCAATTGGGATCTGGAACCGCATGAAGCACGTCATGGCCCCCTGTCTGCCCTGCAGTCAGGTGCTCACCTGGCATTCCCTCCCGGGTTGGGCGTTGTGGAAGGCGGCACGCTGCCCTATAAAGAAGGCATGCGCGCCAAGCAGGAAGAAAACAAGCGTGACTGGCTCAAACTTGATCCGACCACCCAGTGCAAACTGCCAGGTGTTCCGCGTGCAACGTACATGCCCTATCCGTTCCAGATTTTCCAGGCACCCGATGCCACGCTGATTTCTTATCAGTTTGCAGGTGCGGATCGTATCGTTCACATGGACTCTCCTGATATGGAGCCACAGGTGGATACCTGGATGGGTACCAATGTGGGTTCATGGGATGGCGATACGCTGGTGATTGATGTGATGGGGCAGATGCCTGACACCTGGTTTGACCGCTCGGGTAACTACCACAGTGGTTGGGACATGCATGTGCAAGAGCGTTATACCATGCTGGATAGCAACACTATCCAGTACTCGGCCACCATCAATGACCCGAATGTGTATGAGCGTCCTTGGACCATCAGCATGCACATTTACCGCAATCGTGACGAAACCAAGCTGCTGGAGTTCAAGTGCGTGGAGTTTGTCGAAGAGTTGATGTACGGTCACCTGCGTGCGCCTGGTAGCCCAATTGGTGATGGCATTACGCCAATTAATTGATCTGTTGTAGTAAAGGGTTCTGCAACGTTTAAATTCAGCCCGGTGTTAAATCCGGGCTTTTAAAACACCAGCAAGATACTGTATAAATAAACAGTATTTTTCTGGTGTTTTTTTATGCCCGCCACCCCCCCTGTTTCCGGCCTTCAGGAACTACCCGGCTATGCAGAGTTGCATTGCCTGAGTAATTTCAGCTTCCTGCGTGCTGCCTCATTCCCTGAAGAGATGGTTGAACGCGCCATTGAGTTGGGTTATCGCGCCCTTGCCCTTACCGACGAGTGCTCTGTTGCGGGTGTTGTTCGTGCGCACGTGGCAAAAAAGGCGGCCGGGGAGCGTGCAAACAATTTCAGGTTGATCATTGGCAGCGAATTTACCTGTGTACACCAGGAGCAGTTGGTGCTTCTGGCGTGTAATCGCCGTGGGTATGGGCAAATCTGTGCGCTGATTACGGGGAGCCGTCGTCAGGCTGAGAAGGGTCAATACACAGTGGAATTACGGCAGGTGCTGGAGGCTCCACTAAGTGACGCCCTTGTGCTATGGATTCCTGCGCAGGATGTTCAGGATTACCGCTCTTTTGAGCAAGCCTCAATCAAAACGCTGACGCAGTTGTCAGGCGTGTTTGCTGGGCGCCTGTGGATAGCGGCTGAATTGTATCTGCTGGCCGGTGACGATGCCAAAAAGAACGCGTTGCAACGTCTCTCTACACTGGCCGGCGTGCCGGTGTGTGCCGCTGGCGGTGCACAAATGCATATCCCGCAGCGGCGTATTCTGCGCGATACCATCACCGCAGTGCGCCTTGGTAAACCGATCAACGAGCTTGGTTTTGATCTGCCCGCCAACGGGCAGCAGTATTTGCGCAGCCGTCAGTTGCTGGCACGGATTTATCCTGCGGAGTGGTTGGCTCAAACCCTTCAGATTGCAGAACAGTGCCAGTTCTCGTTGGATGAACTGCGTTATGAGTATCCGCGCGAGCTTGTGCCAGCCTCTTATACTTCTGCCAGTTGGCTGCAAAAGCTGACACTGGAAGGCATGCAGCAGCGATGGCCTGCCGGAGCGCCAGAGTCAGTTCAGCAACTGGTCCGTAAAGAGTTAAAACTGATCGGTGAACTTGCGTATGAGCATTTTTTTCTGACCGTTCATGACATTGTGGTGTTTGCCCGCAGTCAGGGCATTTTGTGTCAGGGTCGCGGTTCTGCAGCCAACTCTGCTGTTTGTTACTGCCTGGGTATCACTGCCGTTGATCC
>CALQJO020000058.1 GCA_943330915.2 Rhodoferax sp. OV413
AAAGGTCTGCTTGCCATTGTCATGGCAGCTTATAACGGCAAAACAAAAGCAGAAATTCGTGAGTTTGATATCCAAGGATTTTTTGCGTCGATTGACTTGATGCGCCATCTCAGCACAACCCGCGGCAGTGGTCTGCAATCCATGGTTGCGCGCATACAAAGTCTGGCAGCCTGATTTAGCCCCTGAACTTCAACACCCATTCCGCATAGAGTCTGCCGGCAGTATTCTGTTGCTCGTTGCTTAAGCGCGCATTAAGAGAGTTGTACAAGACAGTGGCATCTGAAACTTCGTTATCACGAGCGAGTCGCGCCCACATGGTTGCCACAACAAGATCTTGTGCAACGCCTTCGCCTTGCTCATACATTGTGGCCAGGTTGTATTGCGCTTCACCGTGATCGTATTCAGCGGCATTACCATACCATTTGAGTGCTTCTTCAAGATTTGACTGATTGAATATCAATACCAATGGCCAGCGTGTAAAAACTGCAGAGCGCATTCCCAAGCCATTATAAAAAAGTGTTCCAAGATTGTACTGAGCATTGATATGACCTTGCTCTGCTGCCATCCGCGTCCATTTATAGGCGAGGGCATAATCCTGAGGCACACCTTCACCACTAAAATACATTACACCCAGATTGTACTGTGCCAGGTGCAACCCGGCCTCTGCAGCAATGGTAAATTCACGCAATGCAGTCTCATAATTACCGGCGTAGGCCGCATTAAGCCCTGTTTCGTAAGCCTTGTAGTCTGGAAGCTCAGTAGTTTCATCAGCGATTTGAATTTGCGCCAAGGCTTTACTACTCAGCAACACAGAGACTGTAGCGAGACTCAATAGCACCAGGATCAGTTTTAACCAATGGACACCATCATTACGTGCGGGCAGGTAATTACCTGATACCGTCGTAGAGGAGGGCTTTGACAATTCCAGCAAGGGATTGCTCATGGTTGCGAATCGCCGGAGGCACTCGTTTGTAATGATGACTCGCTGGACTGGCGTTGTGTAAAGTCTGATATCCAGACGCGCGCAGCTTCCTGCATTGCCACAACGTTCTCGGGGGGCAGCATCTCTTGAATCAACACCGCATTAGCTGCTGCCGCCTGATGCCCGGCAGCGCCGGCCAAGGTGAACCATTTGTATGCCTCCGCCGTGTTCTGCGGCACGCCCAATTGGCCGTTAAATAATGCCACTCCCAGAGTAAACTGTGATGGTGTGTCACCATTATTTGCCGCTCGCAAGAACCAGTGGATGGCTTGTTGTGGATCTTTTACTACGCCAATACCATTCAGGTACATCACCGCAATATTGTATTGCGCATTCGGATTCTCCTTCTCAGCTGCCAGGGTAAACCACCGAAGCGCTTCAAAGTTATCCTGCGTGACACCGGTACCATTCAGATAGCGGTTGCCGAGCTCAAACTGCGCTGCGGAATCACCGCTTTCTCCAATGCTGATCAGCTCATTTATTTCCATTACAGATTGAGCTGAAGCGTTACTTATCAGTCCCAACACAAACAACAGCCCCAGCAATGCGGCAGATATAACTGTATTGCCCCTCTGCATAGGATGACTACTCAATTCTGCTCATACAAAGAGGCAGTATCATCGTCAGCAAACATAATACGATTGGCATCTTCCAACCATTGCAGAGCAAGTTGTTCGCCCTCAACCAATTCTGTCTCGGATACACTGTCACGCAATAACTCCAAGGTTGGTAATGCTTCCCGTGAACCATTCAGATAAGCCAGCGTTAACCACTTGATCGCTTCAACCAGGTTGGGCGTAGTGCCTTGACCAAGCCTGTAAATATCCCCTAGTTTCTGCTGAGATCCGGCATGGCCGGCTTGTGCAGCATCTGAAAATTCCATGATTGCAACACGGTAGTTTCCCGACTGAAGAGCGGCCATGCCACGATCATAATCGGCGTTTGCGGGTGCACTTAGAACTGTAATTCCTGTAAAAAGCAAAGCGCCTAGGTGATGCTTGAGTTTGAGTGACATAAATAAGCCTTCTAATGTGTTGATCTATGGAAGGATAGTAGCATGACCCATCAGAAGCGTCTAAATTTGTAGCCACAGAAAAAAACACTTTCAAAATCCGCTGAGTTATATATAATTCGCGCCCTAACGCATCCGTAGCTCAGCTGGATAGAGTACCTGACTACGAATCAGGTGGTCGCATGTTCGAATCATGCCGGGTGCACCAGAATAAAAAAGGGGCTGTCCAACAGGGCAGCCCCTTTTTTATTCTGGCGTATTCTGTCTACGAGGCGAACTGCCATGTTCGACTGATTGCGCAGCAATCAGGACGCCCGCTAGGGCGCCCCGCAGGGGTGAGTGTATTAGCCTCAGGCAAATATACGAATCAATCATGCCGGGTGAGTTGGAGAAATTCCTGAATCAATCATGCCGGGTGCGCCCGGCTAAAACTCCCCCGCTTTCCTGAAGATAACAGTTGCCGCATAAGGGCTCATAGCTTGCACTAATTCCTTCGATGGCAACCTGCAGGCCATCGAACACAAACTGATCGCCGCTTTTGCGCGCGCTGAACATGGCTTTTCGACCACAACGGCAGATTGTTTTCAGCTCTTCTATGGTGTGGGCAATTTCCAATAAGCGGCGGCTGCCCGGAAAAGCCACGGTGAGAAAATCTGTGCGGATACCGTAGGCAATGACAGGGATGTTGTCGAGTAACACAATCTTGATCAGATCATCGACTTGCACTTCAGACAAAAACTGGGCTTCATCAATAAACAGACAACTAATTGTTTTGCCGTGATTTGCGAGAGCGGCCTGCTGCGCCCTGGAAAATGCAGTACGAATATTCGCATGTGGTTCAACGATAAAATCAACGGCACGGCTGACGCCTAAACGGGACAATACCTTATTATCGCCCTTGGCATCGACTGCGGGTTTGGTGATCAGAATTTTGTGGCCTCGTTCTTCGTAGTTATATGCAGCTTGCAACAAGGACGTGCTTTTGCCGCTGTTCATTGCACCATAACGAAAATAGAGCTTGGCCATTCAGATATCCGCTTGTTGCCGGGCTTGTTACCCGCAAGCCGATGGGTGAAGTTATGAGTGTAACAGCCGGGTTACAAATAATCATGATCAGACATAAACATAGAGACATCTTGCATAGCGAATTGCGGCCATTAAGTTCAGATATCAGCCCTTTTTTTTATGTTTAATGGTTCTGATCGTTGAATGACGGACAAAATTTACTCTTCGGAAATTCTAGTTTACTTCAACAAAAATCGGGTTCGAATAGAACCAAAGATCTTGCCACGGATTTTCTCCGCGCGGATCGCGTTCCGGTTCCAGTTCTGTTGTATTCGTGCCGCGTACACGCAGGTAGATCGGAGAAGAAACTGATGGCAAAGTGTATGACATGGCAAAACAGCCGTTTTCAGCACGCCAGTCATCCACATCAAAACGCTCAATAACACGCGTGCCAGCCGTGGAGGAGGTGGTTGGATCAGCAAACACACCCTTCACATCACCCGCAATAAGATCTACCCGCTCAACAGAAGGTGAATCGCCATTAGCATTAGGTGACGCTGGCTGACAGAAACTGATGTCGACGCTGACTGATGAATTGCTGCTGACACTTAGCGTGCCACCGATATCGGTAGAATTATCAGCGGCCGACGCTGTAAACCCAAGTTCTGAAATCAGATCACCTGTGGTAACAAATATACGACCCTGTCGGAATGACTCCAGAATCGAGTGATGATCTTTGTGCGCTTTAATGTAGGTTTTTGAGTACTCGCCCGGCCAGAAATCTGAACCCCCTTCACGCCAATGCACATGGCTGTCAGAGTTGGCTGTAATCCACCAGCGCCGCCCTTCAGCCAGCATGGAGTCCCAGAATCCACCCAGTTGAGCGGTCATCTGATCAAAACCACCCATGGTTGGAAATTGACCATAACCGCCGCGCGCAGCGTCACTGTTGTCATTCTCGGCAGCAGAGGTGAGCGGACGTTGAGTCAGCGCTGCTGCCTGATGTCCGGGAGAGCCCTCCATACCCACAGCAATGTTCGGCGCAACAGTGTTCCAGGCTCTAAGTTCTGCTGGTGTTGTGGTGCCATAAACGGCCAGATCTGTGGCAGAGCGTGACGGATGATGTGCAATCAGCAGTGGAGCAGGGGACAATTGAGCCATGGCTTTTAACGCGTCCAACATACGCGGCTCAGTATCCCAGCTGTCATCCGCTGGCCAAGGCTCTCGTTTTGCAAATGTTGATTCAATGCTGAACAGGTGATCTGCTTCGTTTTCGGAATACGGCACAATAATGCTGGAGTGGTCGGCGGCAGGGGTGTCAAATTCCATACCATAAAATAGCATCACTTCCGGGACCGCATTACGCGCCTGAAGCAGCTCCGGATACGCATAGTCACGATTGACCCTGGAATGATTTGGACCACCATGATCGGTGCTCACCATCCAGTCCAGACCATAATTTCGTGCCATCAGGGCATTCATTGGGATAGGGTAGATGGCATCTCCAGCCAGTACAGGGGAGGGTGGATTTGTTTCCTCATCCCAACCGACGCTGTAACGGCTGTGCACGTGGTGATCACCCGCCAGCCAACGCTCTTCAGTCTGTTGACTGCCACTGATTGATCCGCTATTCGCAACCAAAAAAGCCGTGGTTGAGGTAACGATGATTGCTGAGCTTAATACTTGAAATGTTTTCATTATTTATATCTGTAAATTGTCAGTATCCAGACATCGTAAAGCTGTTAAATGACATATTTGCGAATAAGGGCAGCCCAAACTTTTAATAGATTCCTTGGCTTCGAAGATAGTCTTCGTAATTGCCTTTAAAATCGATCAATCCTGAAGGCTGCATATCGACGATCCGCGTTGCCAGCGAGCTCACAAACTCCCGGTCATGGCTGACAAAAATCAGCGTGCCAGGATAGTTCTCCAGCGCCAGGTTGAGGGCTTCAATGGACTCCATATCCAAGTGGTTGGTCGGTTCGTCCATGATCAATACATTCGGATTGATCAGGCTGAATTTGCCAAACAACATGCGCGCTTTTTCGCCACCGGATAACACGGGCAGGTTTTTATTCACATCATCGCTGGAGAACAACATGCGGCCGAGCGCAGAACGCACCAGTTGCTGGTCACCCTTGGTCCACTGTTTCATCCAGTCAAACAAACTGATCTGCTCAACAAACTCTCCACCATGATCCTGAGCAAAGTAACCTATCTCAGCCTGCTCAGCCCATTTGAGTTTGCCACTGTCCAACAATACTTCTTGCATCATGCAGCGCAGCAATGTGGTTTTACCGGCACCATTGGGGCCAATAATCGCGACACGTTCACCGGCTTCAATTTGCAGGCCCAGTTTGCTGAATAACGGTTTATCAAAACCTTTTCCGGCGTCTTCCATGATCAGTGCTTGTCTGTGCAGACGTTTGTTTTCAACAAAACGTATGTACGGACTTACGCGGCTTGACGGCTTGACATCCTCAAGCTGGATTTTTTCGATCTGACGTGCCCGCGAGGTCGCTTGTTTAGCCTTGGACGCGTTGGCGGAGAATCGGCTGACAAACGCCTGCAATTCTGTAATCTGAGTCTTTTTCTTGGCATTTTCGCTGAGCAAGCGCTCCCGCGCTTGTGTTGAGGCCATCATAAAATCATCATAATTGCCCGGGTAAACGCGCAACTCACCGTAATCCATATCTGCAATGTTGGTGCAAACTGCGTTCAGGAAGTGGCGGTCATGCGAAATGATAATGATGGTGCTGTTGCGCTGATTCAGTACCTGCTCAAGCCAACGGATGGTGTTGATGTCCAGGTTATTGGTGGGTTCGTCCAGCAGCAGCACATCCGGATCTGAAAACAGGGCCTGCGCTAACAACACACGCAGTTTCCAGCCAGGCGCAATAGAACTCATGAGCCCCGAGTGCTGCTCAAGCGGTATATCCAAGCCCAGCAACAACTCGCTGGCCCGGGATTCAGCGGTATAACCATCCATTTCGGCAAACGGTACTTCCAGCTCCGCTACCGACATGCCGTCCTCTTCAGTCATGTCTTCCAGAGCGTAAATTCGGTCGCGCTCGGATTTGACCGCCCACAACTGCTCGTGCCCCATGATCACCGTATCCAGAACGGTGAACTGTTCATAGGCGAACTGATCCTGACGCAATTTGCCCAGTCGCACATCGGGCTCCAGCATGACTTGCCCGCTAGTCGGAACCAGGTCGCCACCCAGAATTTTCATAAACGTGGACTTGCCGCAGCCATTCGCTCCAATCAAACCGTAGCGTTTGCCTTTGGTAAATTTAACGGACACATTTTCAAACAGCGGTTTGGATCCGAACTGCATGGTGAGATTAGCGGTGGAAATCACGGAAGGCTCGATACTGGCAGTCAATAAAGGCGCGCATACTAGCAGAATCTGCTAGCAAAGTGCTCGCCAATGGCAGAAACAATACCCGCACAAGCGGAATACTCAGGACCTTGGTAACAAAAGACAACGGTAAAGCCATCAATATCCGGGTAAAAAAACCCAGTGTTAATGCAGAACTCACCATCGTAATGGCCGGGTACTTCCTGATCAGCGCCAAAGGCTGATCACTGTTTGCGCGGGCAATAAGACGCTTCTGCTCAAGCTCAGCTGTCAATTTCAAAATCTGCATGCACCGTGGTGCTCGTTTCATGCTGAACCTTGATCAAGGTTTGCCAGGGTTACGACGAATTTCGTCGAGAATAGCAAGCATCTGCTCACGGGTTGCGGGCAAGGTCAGGCTGCGCCGATAGGTCTTGATACGATTCAGCAGAAAGACCACGGCTAGCAACTGTATGGCTGCAAAAACAGCGAGGGCCAGGCTCACGGACGCGGTCTGCACAAACACAATCCATCCCGCCATTATGGTAAGAGCAATCCATAACAGCACTAACAGCGGGATCATCAGCAAGCTGCTGATAAGCAGGCGGCCTGCATCCTCCTTTGCAAGTGATATCTCTGCGATCGCCAGCCGGAGCAGGGCGGCGGCCATCACACCAAGACTCTGCAACCATTCAATGCTGGCGCCAAGATCAGACTTTACACTGTCAGTGTCAGGGGCTAATGGAGCTTCTTCCGACATCATCTGCGTCCAAGCAACTGTGCCAGAACAAAGCCTCCCAAAAAGGCGATAGCGACCGTTGTGCCAGGTTTGGTTTTTGCCAGTTCGGTTAACTCTTGGCCAAAATCTTGGGCTTTTGACTTGCCGGCCATGAGTTGTTCTATGGCCTCTTGCTTAAGATCAACACCTGCAGCATTGGCTGCATTCTGGAAATGTTTGCGCGCTTCAAGAAGTTTATCAAAGGCTTCCAGAGCAGCTGCTTTGCTGGCTTCAAACTCGGCATCAGCCTGTTTTGTACTGTGGTCTGAGCTTGAATATTGTGTTGAATCTGCGCTCATCATAGTTCCCTGATAATAATTATCCGAATGACGTACCTGATGCGATTCACTGGATTGTGAGTCACTTGACGCCTGATAGAATCACCTTGGCCGCCAGCAAATGCTCGGCGGCTTCATGACCGAGAGTTGTCAGGAATCCACCATCTTCGTGTTCTACCAACTCCTTTTCATACAAACGTTTGGCCGCCGCAATTATGTCGGGATCTGCGTTGCTGTGCACTTTTAGTCCAACACGAGCGCTGCTGAGATCAAACTTCATCAACAAATCAATTTCGTTAATCAGTTCGTTACTGAGACTCATAATGTCCTCACCCCGGTGATCTGTATCTGTTTTGTTATTAGCTTCAGTCAACGGTGGCCACTGGAATGACGGTTGTTGACGTCACGAAAGTAACACATAAACACAGTTTAGGCGCTGCTTTATCCAATGAATTTATGATCCACATCAGTTTTGTCTCTCCGGAATTGATTGTTGACAATTTGAGCTTGCAGGGTAATCATTGCCGGGCTTTTGGTAAATAATCGCCTATCAACAACAAGGATTATCTACAATTGACCGCACCTGAACAGAAAGGCCCGGGGCAGACACTGTCAGATGGCGCGTTTGAACGCATCCAGAATGCCATTGTTAAAGGCCAGATTGAGCCCGGCTCGCGAATCAGCGAGCAATATTTAAGTACCACCTTCGGTATTGGTCGTGGTCCATTACGCGAAGCGATCCGGCGGCTCGAAGGGCGGCGCCTTGTTGTGCGAATACCCCATGCCGGTGTCAGGGTAGTGTCGCTGAGCTTTCATGAATTGATTGAGCTTTATCATGTGCGCGAAGCACTTGAAGGTATGGCTTGCCGCCTGGCAGCGCAAAACATGACAGAGGCAGAGATCGCGGGGCTGCGAGAAGTATTGTCCATGCACGAACAACACAGCGGGTTGCAGGCTAATGAATCGTATTACCAGCAGGAAGGCGACCTCGATATTCATTTCCTGATTATTCAAGGCAGCAAGAACCGTACACTCAGTGAACTGTTATGTGGTGACTTGTATCATCTGCTAAGAATGTATCGTTACCGCTTTTCAACCACTCCCAAACGGCCACAACAAGCGTTTGCGGAGCATCACCGTATTATTCAGGCCATTGCAGATCGTGATGGAGAACTGGCGGAAATGCTGATGCGCCGTCATATCAGCGCATCTCGCCGAAACATTGAACAACGTATGCAGGAGACAACCCATGATCAACAAGACACCCGGCCAACGCTTTCGTGACGCCATAGCAGAAGAGCACCCTTTACAAGTCATCGGGGCCATCAATGCCAATCATGCGCTGTTGGCAAAACGCTCAGGATTTAAAGCCATTTATTTATCCGGGGGCGGGGTGGCAGCGGGGTCACTGGGATTGCCAGATCTGGGCATCAGTGGATTGGATGATGTATTGACGGATGTCAGGCGGATCACTGATGTATGCGACCTGCCACTGTTGGTCGATGTGGATACCGGATTCGGTTCAAGTGCGTTTAATGTGGCAAGAACGGTCAAGTCTATGATCAAGTTTGGTGCCGCGGCCATGCATATTGAAGATCAAGTGGGCGCCAAGCGCTGTGGCCATCGACCCAACAAAGAAATTGTCACGCAGCAGGAAATGGTTGACCGCATCAAGGCAGCCGTTGATGCGCGCACTGACAACAGTTTTGTGATTATGGCTCGCACCGATGCCCTGGCTGTTGAAGGTTTGAATGCCGCGCTCGATCGTGCCGCTGCCTGTATAGAAGCCGGCGCTGATATGATATTCCCAGAAGCCATTACTGAGCTGGAAATGTACAAAATATTTACGGATAAACTAAAAGTCCCCGTGCTGGCAAACATCACCGAATTCGGCGCAACACCCTTGTACACCGTTGAGGAATTGGCATCGGTCAATATCGCGTTGGTGCTGTACCCATTGTCCGCATTCAGGGCGATGAATAAAGCGGCAGAAAATGTGTATAACGCCATTCGTCGCGACGGCACGCAGAAAAATGTCGTCGATACCATGCAGACGCGTGCTGAACTTTATGACCGAATCGATTACCACCGTTACGAGCAGCACCTTGATGCGTTGTTCGCCCAACAGAAAAAATAATTCAGGAGATCAAATCATGGCGGAAGCAAAAGTATTGAGTGGCGCTGGTCTGCGCGGACAGATAGCCGGAAAAACTGCATTATCGACAGTAGGTGTATCGGGTTCGGGGCTAACATACCGTGGTTATGACCTGCAGGATCTGGCCGAGAATTGTCAGTTTGAAGAAGTCGCACATCTGATTCTTAAGGGACATCTGCCCACAGCGGCAGAGTTGACTGACTATAAATCCAGACTGAAATCTCTTCGCGGATTGCCCAAGGCTTTAAAAGAAGTATTGGAGCGTATCCCCAAAGACGCACATCCGATGGATGTGATGCGTACCGGCTGTTCGGTACTTGGCAATCTCGAAACTGAGACTAGTTTTGAACAGCAACAACTGGCCGCAGACAGACTGCTTGCTGTTCTGCCGTCCATCATCTGTTACTGGTACCGGTTCTCACACGATGGCGTCCGCATTAATGAATCGACAGACGACGAATCCATTGGCGCGCATTTTCTGCACATGTTGCATGGTTCAAAACCAAAAGCGTTGCACGAACAAGTGATGAATGTTTCCCTGATTCTGTATGCCGAGCACGAGTTTAATGCCTCGACATTTACAGCCAGAGTGTGCGCGTCCACCTTGTCTGATATGCATAGTTGTATCACTGGAGCCATTGGCTCTCTGCGTGGCCCGCTGCACGGTGGCGCTAATGAAGCAGCCATGGAGATGATTGAAAAGTTCAGCAGTGCGGACCATGCGGAACAGGAAATGATGGGCATGCTTGCCCGTAAAGAAAAAATCATGGGTTTCGGGCATGCCATTTACAAAGATTCTGATCCGCGTAACGCCATCATTAAATCATGGGCGGAAAAACTGGCAGCCGATGTTGGTGACACTGTGCTTTATCCTGTGTCGGTTCGTTGTGAAGCGGTGATGTGGCGAGAGAAAAAATTGTTCTGTAATGCTGACTTTTTCCATGCATCGGCCTATCACTTTATGGATATACCAACAAAATTGTTTACACCCATTTTTGTAATGAGTCGGCTTACTGGCTGGGCTGCCCATGTCATGGAACAGCGCGCCGACAACCGGATTATTCGCCCTAGCGCAGAATACATCGGTCCGGAACCCAGAACGGTGACACCGATTCATCAACGGTAATGGTGGCCGCAAGGCGTAGAACAACCCAATTACGATGACCACAGTAAAACAGGCTGCCACATAATGAACACTCTTTACAGAAAGAAGCTCCCTGGCACCCAGCTTGATTATTTCGACGCTGCAGACGCTGTTAATTCAATCAGCGTCGGAGCATGGGAAAAGCTGCCTTACACATCACGGGTGCTGGCAGAGAATCTGGTACGCCGCTGTAGTCCGGAGAATCTCACCGCGTCGCTCTCGCAGTTGATCGAGCGCAAACGTGATCTTGATTTCCCGTGGTTCCCGGCACGTGTGGTTTGTCATGACATACTGGGACAAACGGCGTTGGTGGATCTGGCAGGGCTCAGAGATGCCATCGCCGATCAGGGCGGCGATCCGGCACAAGTCAATCCCGTGGTGCCAGTGCAGTTAATTGTTGACCATTCACTGGCCGTTGAGTGTGGTGGCTACGACCCTCAGGCCTTTGAAAAAAATCGTGCCATCGAAGACCGGCGTAACGAGGATCGTTTCCATTTTATCGATTGGACTAAACAAGCCTTTAAAAATGTAGATGTGATTCCTCCCGGTAACGGCATCATGCACCAGATAAATCTGGAAAAAATGTCACCGGTTATCTACGTCGATAAAGGTGTGGCGTTCCCGGACACCTGTGTAGGCACAGACAGCCATACACCCCATGTTGATGCACTGGGTGTTATTGCCATTGGGGTCGGAGGTCTGGAAGCTGAAAACGTCATGCTTGGACGGGCATCGTGGATGCGGTTGCCAGACATTATTGGTGTTGAGCTCACCGGTAAACTTCAGGAAGGTATTACCGCAACGGATATGGTGCTGGCACTGACTGAATTCCTGCGGCAGTCAAAAGTAGTAGGCGCGTATCTGGAATTTTATGGTGCGGGCGCTGCAGGGTTAACGCTGGGTGACCGCGCCACGATATCCAATATGGCGCCGGAATATGGCGCAACTGCCGCGATGTTTTTTATAGATCAGCAGACTATCGACTATTTAAAACTGACAGGCCGCGACGACCAGCAGGTTAAGTTGGTTGAGACCTACGCTAAACAGACAGGCTTATGGGCTGACAGTTTAATCAGTGCTGAGTATGAGCGGAAACTGGCGTTTGATTTATCAGCGGTAGTCCGGAATATGGCCGGCCCCAGTAATCCTCATGCGCGAGTGGCAACGGCAGATCTGGCCAGCAAAGGCATTGCAGTGAATTTACCGGGGGCTCAAGCGCAGGAAGCTGCGGGACAGATGCCTGATGGTGCTGTGATCATTGCAGCAATCACCAGTTGTACCAATACCAGCAATCCTCGCAACGTGGTGGCGGCAGGGTTAATCGCCAGAAACGCCAACAGGTTGGGGTTAACGCGAAAACCTTGGGTTAAAACCTCACTGGCGCCCGGATCCAAAACCGTTAAATTGTATTTGCAGGAAGCGGGTCTGGAGTCTGAACTTGAAAAGCTTGGGTTTGGCGTAGTGGCATTTGCATGCACAACCTGTAACGGGATGTCTGGCGCCCTCGAACCGCAGATACAGCAAGAAATTATTGACCGGGATTTGTACGCAACCGCCGTTTTGTCAGGTAACCGTAATTTTGATGGACGTATTCACCCATACGCCAAGCAGGCCTTTCTGGCGTCACCTCCGTTAGTTGTCGCATATGCCATTGCCGGCACTATTCGTTTTGATATTGAAAAGGATGTGCTGGGCATCGCTGACGGTCGTGAGATTCGTTTAAAAGACATCTGGCCCGCTGACGAAGAGATTGACGCAGTTGTCAAAGCGTCGGTTAAACCCGAACAGTTCAGGCAGGTCTATATCCCGATGTTTGATCTGGACCGAACAACTGAAAACAACGTCAGCCCCCTGTACAACTGGCGTGCGGCATCAACTTACATCCGCCGCCCACCTTACTGGGAAGGCGCTTTGGCTGGTCTGCGCACCATGACTGGCATGCGGGCACTGGCTGTGCTTGGAGACAATATTACTACCGACCATCTGTCACCTTCCAATGCCATTATGATGGACAGTGCTGCCGGTGAGTATCTGCATAAAATGGGCTTGCCGGAAGAAGACTTCAACTCCTACGCCACCCACCGAGGTGATCACCTGACCACACAACGTGCCACGTTTGCCAATCCAAAGTTGTTGAATGAAATGGTGGTTGTTGATGGCAAGATCAAACAGGGATCACTGGCACGTATAGAACCGGAAGGAACAATTACCCGCATGTGGGAAGCGATTGAGACTTACATGGATCGCAAACAGCCGTTGATCATTATCGCCGGCGCCGATTATGGACAGGGATCATCGCGGGACTGGGCAGCCAAAGGCGTGCGTCTGGCGGGCGTTGAGGCCATTGTTGCAGAAGGCTTCGAAAGAATTCATCGCACCAATCTGATTGGCATGGGTGTATTGCCACTTGAATTCAAAGCCGGCACGACGCGTAAAACGCTCGCCATCGACGGCACTGAAACCTTTGATGTGGCTGGCGAGCGCCAACCACGCAGTGATCTGACGCTGATCATTCATCGCCGCAACGGTGAGTCGGTGGCTGTTCCGGTCACCTGTCGGTTGGACAGTGATGAAGAAGTATCCATCTATGAAGCGGGCGGCGTCCTGCAGCGTTTCGCACAGGATTTTCTGGAGTCTACCGTCGGAGGTGCAGCGTGAGTGATCCGCAAAATGCTTTTACCAGACAGTTAAAAATTCCTGCCACCTACATCCGAGGGGGCACGAGCAAGGGCGTATTTTTTGTTCTTGATGAACTGCCACAAAACGCGCAAGTTCCGGGTAAGGACCGCGATCAGTTGTTGCTCAGAGTTATTGGTAGTCCTGACCCCTATGGAAAACAGATTGATGGTATGGGCGGCGCAACATCAAGTACCAGCAAAACCGTCATTGTCAGTAAAAGTTCAAAGCCGGATCATGACGTTGATTATTTGTTTGGCCAGGTGTCCATTGATAAGGCATTTGTCGACTGGAGCGGCAATTGTGGCAATTTATCGGCCGCCATTGGCGGTTTTGCGATCACCAAAGGCATGATGGATACCGGCAAAGTGCCACGTGATGGTATCTGTTTGGTGAGAATCTGGCAGGCCAACATCAGTAAAACGATAATTGCGCATGTGCCTGTACGCGCGGGCGAGGTGCAGGAGAGCGGAGATTTTGAACTGGATGGAGTGACGTTCCCGGCGGCTGAAGTTGTATTGGAGTTCATTGATCCGGCAGATGAAGGAGAAGGGGATGCTGGTGGCTCCATGTTCCCCACCGGCAATCTGGTGGATGAGCTTGAAGTGCCGGGTATCGGAACCGTCAATGTCACTATGATCAATGCCGGCATCCCGACTATTTTTGTCAATGCAGCGGATATCGGTTACCAAGGAACTGAGCTTCAGGACGCCATTAATAGTGATACCAAGGCGCTGGCCATGTTCGAGAATATTCGCGCCGCCGGGTCTCTGAGAATGGGTTTGATCAAACACATCAGTGAGGCTGCAGGCCGACAGCATACGCCCAAGGTGGCATTTGTTTCGCCACCAAAAGACTATGTATCGTCCGCAGGAAAACTTGTCAGTGCCGCTGAAGTTGATTTACTGGTCAGAGCACTGTCGATGGGCAAACTGCATCACGCCATGATGGGCACGGCCGCCGTGGCGATAGGGACAGCGGCAGCGATACCCGGAACGCTTGTTAATCTGGCAGCTGGTGGTGGAAATCGGACGGCTGTGCGGTTTGGACATCCTTCGGGCACCTTGCGGGTCGGCGCAGAGGCTACTCACGTTAATGGCGAGTGGACTGTCAAAAAAGCCATCATGAGTCGCAGCGCGCGTGTGCTGATGGAGGGTTGGGTGCGTGTTCCCGCGTGATCAATCGCGGTTGCGCGGTTTGGAGGATCTGATTGGTAACACGGTGGTTGCCTTGATTTCCTCCATGACAAAACTGGCGGTGACGTCAAACAGATCCGCATCAATCAATTTCTGATAGAGACGGTCATAACCCGGCATATCAGGCACGACGGCTTTTAGTAGGTAGTCAATCTGGCCGCCAAGGCGATAGACCTCCAGCACGCCCTCAACACTTTGCACAACCGAATTGAATTTCTCCGCCCATGCTGCATTGTGCTGATTAGTGCGGATAGTGACAAACACCGTCAAACCCAGACCTAACTTGGTTGGGTCCAGCAGAGTGACTCGTTGGCGAATCACGCCGCTTTCCTCAAATTTCTGGATGCGCCGCCAACAGGCAGACTTTGAGATAGCAACTTTGTCAGCCAGATCCGCCACAGACAAGGAAGCGTCCTGCTGCATCAGTTCAAGCAATTGACGGTCCTGCGAATCCAACTCTATGTTCATCTGCGACGCCCCTGCGATAGTCGGCTACAATCTGGTTAATTGTTCCATTTTTTATCAAATATTTGAAATTTTGGCTCGTATTTCGTCGCATTGATAACACATTAAGGCACAATGTTCCATGCTGTTGACACTAGACTACTGCCATTGATTTATCAGTCAGGCAGGGTTTATGAGCAATTTAATTGAAAAAATTCGCGCAGGCGTGATTGGTCAGAACATGCCCGTTGAAACCGTCTTCGGTTTAAAGCCCCTGGTGTATGCCGACTATACGGCGTCCGGACGCGGTCTCGATTTTATTGAAGATTTTATCCGCCATCAGGTACTGCCGTTTTATGCCAATACCCATACTGAAACCACGTTAACAGGCGCTACAACAACCGCGTGGCGCGAGTCGGCCCGCCGCATGGTGCGCTCCGCCGTTAACGGACAGGAGCACGACAAGGTTATTTTTTGTGGCTCAGGCGCAACCTCTGCAATCAATAAATTGATCGATATCATGAATCTACGACTGCCTGCTGAACTTGATTCTCAGTGCGGTTTATCCCTGTGTATTGCAGATGACAATCGACCTGTTGTGTTTATCGGCCCTTATGAGCATCACTCCAATGAATTGCCCTGGCGTGAAAGTATTGCCATCGTGGAAGTGATACCCCTGAGTAAGGATGGGGGCATCGACATCGCAGCGCTGGAAGCCGCCTTGCTCCGGCATCAGCACCGCACCTTGTTGATTGGCAGTTTCTCGGCTGCCTCTAATGTCACCGGCACTAAAACGGATGTCGCCTTAGTGACGTCTGTGCTTAAACGTTTCGGCGCTTTGGCTTGCTGGGACTATGCGGCTGCCGGCCCTTATGTTCCGATCGACATGAACGCCGCGCATCCACTGGATGCGGTTTTTCTGTCGCCACATAAATTTGTGGGTGGACCAGGAACGCCCGGGATACTTGTCGCTAAACAATCCTTGTTCCTGAACAAAGTGCCTGCCGTGGTCGGCGGTGGCACCG
>CALQJO020000059.1 GCA_943330915.2 Rhodoferax sp. OV413
GCAACAAACACAGCGATGGTTTCCGTGCCCTCCGCCAGACCATTCAGGTAGTGCAACGACTTGTTGGGATAATCGACGCTCACAATCTTGTGTTTTTCAGCCATCACCGCAAACGCCAGAAAGCTGATACCCGTCCCGACAAACGACAACATCAGCAGCATCGCCCAGGTGGTGTTGGCCGGATCGGCAAAACCAAACGCAAACACAATGGCCTGATAAAAAATGAAGTCGAGGGTGATATCGAGAAATCCGCCGGCATCACAGGGTGTACCCAGTCTGGCCAGTTCACCGTCGATGCCATCGGCCAGCCGATTGATCAGGATGCACACCAGCGCCAAGGCATAAAAGTTCAACACTATCAACGGCACCGCCAGCATACCGATCACAAAACCCGACACCGTGACCTGATCAGCAGTGAGCCCGCGTGCACGGCACAGCTGCGCGGCACGCTTGAGTGGCGGCTTTAACAAGGGGTGCAGGTAACGATCCAGCATCAGCGCACATCTCCGGTATAAAAATCAGCTCAGCTCAATCACAGAACCACCGCTGGCTGCGGCGTCATCGACGTCATGGGTGACCAGAATGGTCGGCAAGGCTGCATCACGCAAGGTCTGAAACACATGCTGACGAATGTCCTGGCGCAAGTGCGCATCCAGCCGGGAAAACGGCTCATCCAGCAGCACTGCTTTGGGTTGCGACAGCAACAGGCGCTGCAGCGCTACCCGCGCTTTCTGGCCGCCCGACAGGGTTGCCGGATCACGATCACCAAAGCCTTTTAAACCAACAGCCTCCAATGCCTGATCAACCTGCTGCTGGCGATGGCTGACATGCCTTGGCACCGCAAACAGCAGGTTTTGTGCAACCGACAGCTGGGGAAACAGCAGCGGATCCTGAAACAACAAACCAATGCCGCGCTGCTCCGCAGGTAAACTATTCAGGCAGCGCTCACCCAGAAATATCTCACCACTGGCTGAGAAATCGCTGGCGAGAAAACCGGCGACATAGGCGAGCAACGAGGACTTGCCGATGCCCGATGGTCCCATTACCGTCAAGGTGGCACCGGGTTCGATGCGCGTATTCACCTGCAGCAATGCTTTGCCATGCAGGCTGATGTGCACGTCTTTTAAGGTCAGACACACTCCGCTCATGTCAGCTGTCCTGTCATATCACGTCGCTTTCGCCACCAGAGACGCGGCAGCATAATGGCCATTGCAAAACCCAGCATGGGAACAGCAGCCTGCAGCAATGCCCAGACGGCTATAGTGCCGCGGGTGCCACCGGAGGCCAGCGCAACCGCTTCCGTTGTCAGGGTGCTTACCCTGCCTGCGCCCGTGAGCAAGGTTGCCAGATATTGTCCAATACTGACAGCCACACCCACCGCAAAGGCAGTCGCCAACGGTGCCAGCAGCAAGGGCAATTTAATGTGCCACCAGGTACGGTTGGGACTGGCGCCGAGGGTTGCCGCCAACTGCTGCCAGCGCGGATCCAGGCGCCGGTAGGGTTCCGCCAGCGACAGGTAAACATAAGGCACAACAAACAGGCTGTGTGCAAATCCGACCATCAGCAGCCCTGGCTGCCAGCGAAGCTGCTCCAACAACAAGGTCAGTCCATACAAAAAAGCTACTTGCGGCACTAACAGGGGAATGTAAATCGCCCAGAGAATCTGTGCGGGTTTTCTGCCCTGACGACTTTCATGTTCGAGCACGGCAACGACCAGCAGCACGGCAACCGCTGTCGATACCAGGCCAAGCAGCAGCGTGTTACCCAGCGGTGCCAGCAGCAACGGCCCAACAGATTGCCAATGCTGCAAAGTCCATGCAGCCGGCAGGTTATCCGGAAACCGCCACGGACCGGCAAAGGCATGGATGACCAGCAGTAACAGACTGATCAGCAAAGTCCCCAGGGTGATCACCATCAGACTTTTGCCCAGCACATTTAACAGTGCATGGCCATGTCGACGATGACCACTGAGCAACAATGCCCGGTACAGGCGTGCCACTATTTTTTCGGCTGCTATCCATACTCCAATTGCGGACAAGGTAATCATCAGTTGCAGCAAGGCTGCTGCCGACGCCAATAAACGCTGATTCAGATCCGGGTCACTGAACCAGCCAATAATGCGCACACTGAGCGTCGGCGGCAAGGTCGGGCCAAGAATCAACGCCACATCGACGGTTGCAGACGCAAACGCAATCACCGCAAACAAGGGCAGGCGCAGCAAGGGATACAAGGCCGGCGCCACTGTCCACAACCACGCCAGAATGGGCCGGTAACCCAGACTGCGCGCCATATTCACGCGCTGATCCGCATTAAGTTGTGGCAATGCCGCCAGCGCCATCAGCAGCAGGAAAGGAATCTCTTTGAGCACCAGACCCAGCATCATAGTCAGGCCCAACGGGTCATTGAGAATCAGCAGATCCGGCGGACGCTGCCAGCCGCTTAATTCAGGCGAAATCAGCCGCAACAAAAATCCGGAAGGCGCGATCAAAAATGCCAGACCAAACGCGGCCGCGGCATGCGGCACCGCCAACAGCGGCGCCACCAGTCGACGCATGGCAGATGCCCAGCGTGTTCCGCTGGTGCTCGCCAGAAACAACATGACCAACATCAGAGACAGCAACGGCGTCAGCAGCGCAGCACTCAGGCTCAGCCCCGCGCTGCGGCCAATGCCCGGCGTCTCCAGTAACTCGCGCCATACCATCAGCCCGAAGCCGTTGTGCTGCAGTGCCGGCAAATAACCAAACGCCGGCAGCAGTATCGCGCTTAAACCCGCCAGTACCGGCAGGGTCAGCAAGGCGATCATTAACCACGGTGCGGCGCGCAACATCTCAGCACGCTGCCAGGCAAGGGTGTCTAGCGACTGCCATAGCGCGCAATCCAGGCTCTTTCAAGGGCCTCCATCCAACTGGGATGAGGTTCCTGCAACTGCTGCCCTTCGCTCATCAACGGCGGCGCAGACGGATGCGATTGGCGACTGTCGGCAAACTGTGCCTGTTCGGCAGCTGACAGCACACTGAGATCAATCACCGGTGTTCCTCCAAGGTATTGAGGATCCTGAGCACGTAATTGCGCTTCGACCGACATCAGAAAATTTGCGGTGACCATGGCGGCGGCTTTATGGCTAGCGTTATAGGGGATAGCTACAAAACTGACGTTTGCCAACGTTCCACCATCGGGCAAGTGGGTACGCACGCTGTCAGGCAGCTCATTGCGCAGCACACTGTTAACCGCTTCCGTGGGATTAAATGACATGGCCAAGGCAATCTCGCCGTCCGCCATCAAGCGGCGCAGTTCTGGGCCGTTGGCTGGAAAGCTGCGTCCCTGGCGCAGCAGCAATGGATGCAATGCATCCAGGTAATGCCAGAGTGGCGCGGTAATCGTTGCAAAACTGGCTTCCTGCACAGGCAGATACAGCGGTACGCTATCGGCAACCAGTTCCAGCAAGGCCTGTTTCAGAAACGTGGCACCCAGAAAGTCCGGTGGACGCGGATAGGTAAATTCACCAGGATGTTCCTGCGCCCAGTTCAGCAGCGCTGCCACATTGGCCGGCGGCTCGCTGATATAGGCACTGTCGTAATAAAACACCAGATGGGCGCGCAACCAGGGCGACTCATAACCCTCCACCGGCAGGGTAAAATCAAACCGTACGTCAGGGTTGGCGTCGGCATTCACTCGGGCAAAATTGGGCAGCTGCTCTGCCCACGGCCCAAACAGCAAATCATTGGTTTTTAAACTGGCGAAGTTTTCGCCGTTTAACCAAAGCATATCAACAGCGCCGTTATCCGAATTGCCGGCCTGCTTTTCAGCCAGAATTCGCGACACCGCATCCGCGGTATCACTGAGGCGGACATGTGTCATACGGATGCCATACTCTGCTGCGATACGCTGGCCAACCCAGGCCAGATAGTCATTGGTCAGCTGATCGCCACCCCAGGCATAAAAAAACAGTGGCTGGTCGCGCGCCTCTGCCACCACCGACGCCCAGTCTGCGGGGTCCGGTGTTTGCGCCTCGAGTGTGTTGCCCGCGTTGATTGCCAGCAGCAGGATGCTTGCCAACAACCGCAGTCGATGATGCCAACCTGCGCATAAAAACTTCACAGCCTGCTTCATGATGACTGTCGCGCGGGTATCAGGCTGAGGCGTTTTTTTAATCGCAGCTTGTGCAGGTCCGCCAACACACCTTCCAGATGATTCTTGAAAAAGGCATCACAACCAATACATATATTGCTGTAGTCACTGCCATCCGGTGTGGTGGTGTGACAGGCATCCAGAAACTGCCCGACTGACCAGTCCATGGTCAGACCCATGCGCTCCGGCTTGCCTGCATTGATGGCTTCAAACACCGGGTGCCCGGCAAGACTGTCCAAAATATCCAGCAAAGGTTCTTCGGTCAGATTACCCAGTGGGCGCGTGGTTTTTAAACAACAGGGATACACATTGCCATTGGGATCGATGGACACCTCCGAACCGTTGTAGCCGTGTTCAAGAAAACCCAGACCGCCTGACCAGGCGTTGCAGAAATTGTCCTTCATGGTGGCTTTTGACAGATTGTTTCGCCAGGCACGTCCACGCGGCCAGATTTTGCCGATCCATGCATCGTCTGTGGCACCAAACAGGCTGTAGACTGGCGGGCCGCCCCGCTCCCAATCCCTGCGCTCATCACGATCGGCTACGCTGATCATGCCGGCAGACTCAAACAGTTTTTTGAGGTGCGCTGCCAGTGCAGCTTTTTTGTCACCTTCCATACCAACATGGTAATCATCAATACCGGCCGCCGAAACCGACCAGACGTCCCGGCTTAAAAGTTCGTCCAGAATCTTGTCGGTGAGCAGATCACCGGTGGTTTGCACAACAACCTTCACGCCACCCTGATCACGGTACTTGTCGCGAATCGCTTCAAGTGCCGGGTACAACACTCGCTCCCGCACCGGGTCGGTCAGCACATCGCCACCGGAAATAATGATGCGGCCGGTGCGCTGACGAAAACCGCCTGGTGCATCGGGATCAGGGGTGTTGCGATCCAGGTATTGCATGGATGCAGGGAAGTTATTGATGATGGCCGGGGCACAAACCGCCGCCTCTCTGACCACTGACTCTAGCTCATCGCGCACATAAGGGCGAAACCTATCGTCGTAACAATGCTTGCAGCGTCGGTGGCAATGCCAGCACAGCACGTAATACAAAGACTCCATGGACAACCCCGTCGCAATTCTCACAAAAAATCCAGTGAGTTATACACCAGCGATGCACCCGCGACCAATAAGAAAATGGGTCTTGATTAGAGCCGGTCGTCAATGAACGGCAGAGAACCGGTTATTGCCTTCCAAGAGGCAATTGTGGTTTTTAAGTGTTTAATCAATTAATGGTGCGGACGGAGAGACTCGAACTCTCACACCTTGCGGCGCTGGAACCTAAATCCAGTGTGTCTACCAATTCCACCACGTCCGCTTGCTGGCCGCTGCGGACAGAAGGTCTCCGCAGGGTTCAAATCGAGGCCGCGCATTATAGCCACATGCGCAGCCGTCTGTCAGTTGCTGTTGCCGGTATTTGCCGCTTCGATTTGCTGTTGCAGGCGCAGCACCGTCTGGTTCATCTGCATACGGAAGGTATCAATGGCTTCAACAGCCTCTTCCACGCGGATCAGCCTGTCACTGAGACCGCCTGAAGTAGTTTCAGCTGTGCTGATTTCTGCCCGCAGGTTGGCCAGATCCTGACCCACGGTGCGCAAGCCCTGTACCTGCGTATTAAGAGTCGCCAGCTGCGTGGTGAGCTGCTCGGCGCCGGTGCGCAGGGTTGCCACATCGCGACGGGTATCCTCAATCAGATTGGTACTTTGAACCAACCGCACATTGGTTTCCTCAATGGCTGTGAGATTCTCTTGTGAACGGTTCTCGACAATGGCCACACGACCGGTCAGATCAGTGACACTGGTATTGGTGGCATTACGCGCCGCCCACAACTTATCGATTTCAGAAAAATTAAAATCAACGCGTTCGATAATGTTGCCCATGGTCTCTTCAGCTGAATCACCCACCAACGCCAGCCGGCCTTCCAGGTCAGAAATGCGGCTGTTGGACTGCTCCAGTTGCAGCAGAGTCTGTTGATGCAGCTCATAACCGTAAAAGGCTGCTCCACCAAGTGACACCGTCAGCAGCGCCAGCATAATTCTGACAGGCCAGGTGCTGACTTTGACCAGTTCGGCGTAACTGACTGGTTTCACCAGATCCGGCTGCTGCCGCGCCTGTTGCCGGGAATTTACATCATCCCGGGAAGGGACCATCGAGGGGATATTGTCAAAATCGTCATTGTCTCTCATCACTCATGCCCTCAATACAACCAGTTGTCTGGAAACCGGGGCTATTGTAGACGGTTTGCCTCACTGTGGGCAAAGGCAGAACACTGGCCATTGCCTTGAATCACCGGGAAATGTGGATTATGCTCAAAGACCGATTTTTAGTTGAGCGCCAACCCCGGCACTCATCATCTTCAGACGTTCCGAGGACTGTATGAAATTAGAACTGCCAGAATTACCTTATGCTGCCAACGCACTGGAACCGCACATGTCAGCGGAAACCTTCAGCTTTCACCATGGCAAACACCACAATGCATACGTGGTCAAAGGCAATGAACTGCTGGCTGATGCTGGCATCGACGCCGACAACCTGGAAGATCTGGTCAAGGCCAGTGCCAAGGTCGGCGGGCCACTGTTTAACAACGTCGCTCAGGTCTACAACCACAACTTCTTCTGGAAAAGCATGAAGCCGAATGGTGGCGGTGCACCCACTGGCGCCATCGCGGCCAAAATTGATGCTGACTTTGGCAGTTTCGACAACTTCAAAAAGGAGTTTGTAGCGGGTGGTATTGGTCAGTTCGGCAGCGGTTGGGTATGGCTGGTACTCGATGGTGGCAAGCTGAAGGTCGTGAAATCTGCCAATGCTGAAACTCCGCTGACCACTGGTGCTACACCGGTGCTGGTGTGCGATGTCTGGGAACACGCCTACTACATTGATTATCAGAACCGTCGCCCAGACTTCCTTGCCAGCTTCCTGAACAACCTGGCTAACTGGGATTTCGCAAACGCGAACATCGCTTAAATAAACAAGGGGACGGAGGGCAAAGCGCTCCGTCCCCTTGTTTATTATGCCCCCACTATTTCACCCCAACGCATGAACACTGAGTTGAGTGGCAATTTCTGCCGTATCCAAGCCACTCGCAAGTAAGTAATAAAGTTTAGTCACCGCAGCTTCTGTGGTCAGGTCGCCACCGCTGATCGCTCCCGCCCCCGCAAACCCAGTGCCCGCCGCATAACGTCCAAAACTGACAACGCCATCAAGCGGCTGCGACACCACCAGCACCACAATACCGCGTTCAACGGTCGCGCGAACTTCGCTTAAAAATTCAAGGTCGCGAGACGGGCCATTGCCTGATCCGTAGGCTTCCAGCACTACGGCTTTTATCTCAGTATCAGCGCAGATGCTGCGCAGTAACCGTGTGGTGATACCGGGATACAGACGCAGCAGAACCACCGCACCGTCGGGCGGCAGCTTCAAAGCGGGCAGCGGCGTTGGATGCTCGGCTATCGGGCGGCGCGCAGGCTGAAAATGTATATCGATACCGATGTTGCCAAGCACAGGACAGCGTGGGGAATCGAACGCGTCATAGGCACTCGCTGACACTTTGGTTACCCGGTCTGCGCGCATGATTCTTGATCCGAACACAACACACACCTGAGCCATGGATGCTGGCATGTTTGCGGCCACTTCAATCGCTGATATCAGATTGCTGCGGGCATCGCTACGCGGAAAACCGAACGGCAACTGCGCGCCGGTCAACACCACCGGCTTTCCCTTCCGACGGACAAAACAACTCAGCGCGGAACTGGTATAGGCCAGCGTGTCCGTCCCATGCAACACCACAAAACCATCATAGTCGTCGTATCGCTGCTCGATATCTCTGGCAATTTGCACCCAGATTGACGGCTTTACATCAGAACTGTCTATCAGTGGTTGGTAACTGAGTGTGTGCAACAACGGCGGATTCTTCTGAAAGGCAGGTCCCATCTCGATCAGCTGGGTTATTTCCGCCGCGAGATCCCCTGCCGGCGCCAGACCATTAAGGGTCTGCTTCATACCGATAGTGCCGCCGGTATAGATAATCAATAATCGTTTTGGCATAACACTCCGGTGTGACAAACAACAAGTCGACCCGCAAAGACCGACGAAGGCCGGCAGCGCGGGTCTGCTGGCAGACAATCTCAGGCTTTGGGCAGCCTGATCACAATTTTTGTGTCATGGTGCTCAGTCACCATGCCGGTAGGAACAACGGTATCGGGCAACATGATCGTGCGGCTGAACTGGCTGCTGCCACCGCGGCTTCCTGCAAAGCCATTGCCGCTCTGGCTGGACTGCCAACTGATGGTCCCGCTCACCGTCAACCTGTCCTCTTCAACCTCAGTGCCAAGTTCAAACGCCTGTCCTTCAGGTACCGCAATCACGACTTCCAGCGAACTATCGGTCTCGCGCAGCGTGATCTGCGGCTGGTGCATGCCAAGACCGGCAAAGGGGTCCGCACCAAATAATGAATTACCGGGCATGCTGCTCAATCCAGGCAACCCGGTAACGGGTGGCAAGGGCCCGCCAAAAACACTGTTCATCACGGCATCCATTTGTTGACGCATGGCCTCCATCTGCAGAAACGGATCAGCCGCCAGTGCCGAGGGACCCGCAGCCAGCGGATTACCGCTTTGCTGCGAGGATTCCTGCAGAGCTTGTACAGCCGGGCCGCTGGCCTGCGGAGTGAGTGATGCAACCTGGCGGTTGAGTTGCCATGCGTACAGACTCAGTGCAAGTAAAGCGAGAATGCTGAGAACACCGGCGCCGATGATCAGCAGCGTATATCTTCTGGGGATTGTGGTTGGGTTGAGGTCGGAATTGTGCATGTTTAGCCTCCTGTGCAGTCACCAACGTCAAAAATGCAAAATGCAGCTGGATTTTTGGGGGCATTGCGATTTTTTTCAAGCTCTCCTTGAGCTCAGCGCAATAGCGCCGATCGTCTGATGAGTGATATCACCTGCACAATCGCCGCAAACCGCCATGTGGTCCTGATCCTTCTTGAGCGCTGATCAGCCAGCTTTTTTGCAGAAATCTGCCATTTCATCGACCACAGTGACCGCTTCGGGCAGGCGCGGCACAAACAGCGGCCAGACATGCGGCTGACCCCGCCAGACTTGCAGTTCAGTGGTCACACCTGCTCCGGCTGCCTTTTCAGCGACACGGATACCATCATCCCTAAGCACTTCGTTATCACTGACATAAATCAGCAGTGGAGGGAACCCTGAGTAATCCGCGAACAACGGAGATGCGCGTGGATCCAGAGCATCAGCTCCGGCAAGATAGCTTGAGGCCGCGCGGCGGATAGAATCACCTGTAAACATCACACACGTGCGACTGTTGGTGGACAATGAAGCACCGGTAGCACTCAAGTCAGCATATGGCGACAACAGAATACCGGCTGCGGGCATGGGTAAGCCGGCTTCTTTGATCTGAGCCATCAGTGACAGGCATAAACCAGCACCCGCTGAGTCGCCGGCCAACACAATCTGTTGAGGGTCACGTGACTCCAAAAGCCAGCGATACGCCGCCAGCGCGTCATCTGCGGCTGCTGGAAACGGGTGTTCCGGCGCAAGCCGATAGTCCAGCACAAACACACTCGCCCCGGCGGCTTTTGCAAGATGGGTCGTAAAGGAGCGATAAGCCAGCGGCGAACCAAACAGATATCCGCCACCATGGCAATACAAAATGGTCTGCTCCGACACTTGCCCGACAGGGATATTCCATTCGCCACGAATACCGTCACGTTCAAATACTTTGATTTCAACATTGGACGCGGCGGGATTTCGACCCATATCACGATCAAGAGCACGGCGAAATCGCGCAGCGTCAAAATCCGGATTAATGAGTTTGGGTTTAAAACTGCGTCGCAGAAACCAACTAATCAGGTATGAGCGCACACTGCGACGCCTGATGTACTTGCGGACCAGACCAGCCTGTTGTGTCATACAGCACCTGCGTGAGTGAGTTATTATGTCGCCGACAAAACGACTAGATTAAAGCCCTGAGCTTATTCAGTTGTTGCAGCATCCTATCAGCAGATTGACTTCTAATAGTGCCATGACCCACTTTACGACCTTTTTTGAAGGCCTTTCCGTAATGATGAAAATGGCAATCGTCGATCGCAGCGAGCAGATCAGCTTCAGGGACGTTTCCAATAAAGTTAATCATGGCACTTTCACCAAGCTTCTTTGTTGAGCCCAATGGCAAACCGGTTACCGCTCTGAGATGATTTTCGAACTGGCTACATTCTGCGCCTTCAATGGTCCAGTGTCCTGAGTTATGTACCCGCGGCGCCATCTCGTTGGCAAACAGGCCGCCGTTGAATTCAAAAAACTCAAAGGCCAACACGCCAACGTAATCCAGATGTTCCAAAACAGATGTCACGTAGCTTTCTGCAAGTGCCTGCAAGGCATGATCATGGCTGGGCAATGAGAGGCGAAGAATACCGTGCTCATGGGTGTTATGAACCAGAGGATAGGCGCGTATTTCTCCATGTCGGGAACGTACTGCCAGCAGTGAGACTTCACCAGAAAAGCTTACAAAGGTTTCCAGAATGCTGGGGACTGACCCAAGCTCGGCAAACGCATTTGACACATCAGCGGCAGTACGCAACACCTTCTGGCCTTTTCCATCGTATCCCAGCGTTCGGGTTTTAAGTACTGCCGGCAAACCAATCGATTGAATAGCACGATCAAGTTCAACCTGTGACTCAATTGCTGCAAAAGGCGCCACCGGAATCTGCAATTGCTGGAACAATGTCTTTTCATTCAGTCGATCGCGCGCCACACGCAGCGCATCTGCACAGGGGAACACCGGCACGTACTGTGATAAAAACGCCACGGTTTCAGCCGGGACATTCTCGAATTCAAAGGTTACCAGATCTACCTGATCAGCCAGCTGGCGCAAGTGCTCGTGGTCGTTGTAGTCGGCGCAGATATGCACGCCGACTGCGGCTGCGCAGGCATCCTCAGCAGGGTCAAGAAAGATAAACTGCATGCCCATCGGGGTGCCTGCCAATGCCAGCATACGCCCCAGTTGCCCGCCGCCAATAACACCTATTTTCATGGTTGGCGCGGGTCCGGATTATCCAGCACGGCAGAGGTCTGTTGTGAGCGGAAGGCAATAACGGCATCACGAATCAGCGGATATTTGTTGCCTAATATAGAGCCCGCAAGCAGTGCCGCATTCACAGCACCGGCGCGGCCGATCGCCAGCGTAGCAACCGCGATGCCCGCCGGCATCTGCACAATCGATAACAAAGAATCAACACCCGACAACATTGAGGACTGCACTGGAACACCTAGCACTGGCAGGTGCGTTTTGGCAGCACACATACCCGGCAGATGCGCTGCTCCCCCAGCGCCGGCTATGATTACCTCGATGCCCCGCCCGGCAGCACCGGCGGCATAACTGAACAGCAAATCGGGTGTGCGATGCGCTGATACAACCTGGACTTCATAAGCAATACCCAATTTTTCGAGCATATCAATGGTATGAGACATGGTCGCCCAGTCGGACTTTGATCCCATGATCACACCAACCAGTGCCGATTTTTGCTCGTTTGTTTGGGACATTGCGCTTGCCTCCTGACTACTATTCCAACACGTTGATTTATGTCATGAACAGCGGCCGGCCCGGAAAAATTGGCGAGTATACCGGAAAAACCCTGATATCAGAACTTTTCAGGCCTCAGCACTTCAACCGCAGACAGGTAACAGATCATCGCGTAATCCGCATAATACTGTTGCTGGACATGTTGACTGAGTTTTTCAGCAAGCGTGCGGCTGCACACTACTTCGATGCGTACATTGCCATCGTTATCCCATCCTGCATTGCGAACCCCGCGATTGCCACGTCCACGTGCATCGGAGACCGTCCAGCCAGGCGCGCCCAGACGTTGAAGATCATCAAGCAGGCGGGCTTCAAGCACGGCTTCGCTTATCACCGTGAGCAAACATTTTTCATGACTGGCGTGTGCGTTGCTCATAGGATCCTTGCCTCGTTCATATACTGGGCAATCTGCAGATAAAGGGGAATTCCAATCAAAATGTTAAACGGGAAGGTGATACCGAGCGAAGCACCCAGCGACAGTGATGGATTTGCCTGCGGCAACGCCAGTCGCATAGCCGCAGGCACGGCAATATAGGATGCACTTGCTCCCAGTGTCGCCAGCATGGCGGTGCCACCGACTGACAGATCCATCAGACTGGCAAAACCCAGTCCTGTCGCTGCGCCAATCCAAGGCATAAGTAATGCAAACCCTACCAGACGAATACCGACCCGCCGCAATGCACCCATCTGTTTTGAGGCGATCAGCCCCATTTCCAACAGAAAAAATGCCAGTACTGGCGCAAACATGCTGGTATAAAGCGGCTCAAGGGGCGCAACGGCCTCTTTGCCCGCCAGAACACCAATGATCAGCCCGCCCAACAATAACATGATGCTTTTACCAAGGAATATCTCTCTGCCCAGGGCGCGCCACGGCGTGCCGCGACTGACACCGCGCGCCAGAACAATGCCTACCAGAATGGCCGGGACCTCAAGAATCGCCACAAACAAGGGCATGTAACTTTCGAAAAATACACCCTGGGCTGTCAGATAGGCGACGACGACAGCAAAGGTGCCGGCACTGACAGAACCATAATGCGCTGCAATATTCGCTGAATCCACGCGGCTGAATCGCAGTAGCATCAACAATGGGAATGCCACCAGCGGCAGCAAGAGTCCCATCAGCAGCACCAACGCCATCTGTCCAACCAACGCAGGACTGGCCTGCTCAGCCAGTTCCACCCCTCCATGTAATCCTATGGCCAGCAGCAGAATGATCGACAGCGTTTCATACAAAGCCGGTGGCAATTTCAACTCGCTGCGCAGCAAACCCGCAGCCAATCCGAACACAAAAAACAAAACTACCGGATCCCAACCCATAATGCCTCCCTGAAGCGTCGCGACAGCTTACCCAATGGGTGGGGCTGTGGGCAATGGTTGTGCGGCGTTCATGTGTCCGCTCAGGTATCAGTGAAGGAGCATCAGAAGCTGAGCATCACACCGGACCGGCCGCATCTTTTGTCAGCGTGCCCGGCGGTGCGCAACTCCACCTTCGCGGCTGCGCCGCTCGGGAGTCGAACAGTGCTCCCGCATTATCGGGCACGCTGACAATAGATAACCGCGGCCTGATTGATCCGGCGTGATGCTCAGCTCCCAATGCTCTCAAAGACCTGTGGCCAGCCCAATCCGGAGTGAGCAAACGGCCACCGCTGCCTCGCGCCGCGACGACTGGAGGCCTGCGCCAGGGCGATCTGCGTCGAGGAACAATCAGAGGCGAAGGCTCGTTCCGAGACCCAGTCGCCCTGGCGCAGGCCGGGGACTTCCCGCCAAGTCCAGGGAATTATGGCGCATAAAAAAAGGGACACCGGTTATCTGTGTCCCTTTTGTTTTTGTTTGGGGACGGAGGCTGATCATATTTTGATCTCTCCGTCCCCAAAGGAGCACCAAAGGAGCAAATTACATCATGCCGCCCATGCCACCCATTCCGCCCATGCCACCCATGTCAGGGCCGCCAGCCGGCTTGTCTTCAACAATCTCGGTGACCATGCACTCCGTGGTGATCATCAGACCCGCCACTGAACCAGCGGCCTGCAACGCGCTACGGGTCACTTTAGCCGGATCGATAATACCGGCGTCAACCATGTCCACGTACTCACCAGTGGCCGCGTTGTAACCAACGTTGCCTTTGGCTGCTTTGACTTTGTCGAGCACAACGGATGGCTCGTCACCAGCGTTTTTAACGATCTGTCGCAGTGGAGCGGTAACCGCACGCAGCAACAGAGCGATACCCACGTTCTGGTCTTCGTTGTCACCTTTCAGCTTGCCTTCGATAGCCTGCAGAGCACGCACCAGCGCAACACCGCCGCCGGGAACCACGCCCTCTTCTACCGCTGCGCGGGTTGAGTGCAGTGCATCTTCGACACGGGCTTTTTTCTCTTTCATTTCCATCTCGGTGCCGGCACCGACTTTGATCACTGCAACACCGCCGGCCAGTTTCGCGACGCGCTCTTGCAACTTCTCTTTGTCATAATCAGAAGACGTATCTTCGATCTGACGACGGATCTGGCCTACACGGGTCTCGATTGCCTTGGGATCACCAGCGCCATCAATGATGGTGGTATTTTCCTTGGACAACACAACGCTCTTGGCGTGACCGAGGTGAGACAGATCAGCCTGCTCCATGCTCAGACCTACTTCTTCGGAAATCACAGTACCACCGGTCAGGATGGCGATGTCTTCCAACATGGCTTTACGTCGGTCACCAAAACCTGGTGCCTTGGCTGCAGCCACTTTAACGATACCGCGCATGTTGTTGACAATCAGTGTTGCCAGCGCTTCGCCTTCTACGTCTTCAGCGATGACCAGCAGCGGACGGCCTGATTTGGCAACGCCTTCCAGCAATGGCAGCATTTCACGGATGTTAGAGATTTTTTTGTCAACCAGCAGGATGAACGGGTTCTCAAGCTCCGCGCTCATGTTGTCCTGATTGTTGATGAAGTAAGGGGACAGGTACCCTCGGTCAAACTGCATACCTTCAACCACCTGCAGTTCGTTGTCGAAACCGGAACCTTCTTCAACAGTGATCACACCTTCTTTGCCTACTTTTTCCATCGCGTCGGCAATGATCTGACCAACGTCGCTGTCAGAGTTGGCAGAGATGGTGCCTACCTGGGCAATAGACTTGGAGTCTGTGCAAGGTGTAGAGATTTTGCCAATTTCAGCGACCAGCGCTTTGACCGCTTTGTCGATGCCACGCTTGAGGTCCATCGGGTTCATACCAGCAGCGACTGACTTCATGCCTTCGTTCAAGATAGCCTGAGCCAGCACAGTTGCCGTGGTGGTACCGTCACCGGCCACGTCAGAGGTCTGGGAAGCAACTTCCTTGACCATCTGTGCGCCCATGTTTTCAAACTTGTCTTTCAGCTCAATTTCTTTGGCAACGGACACGCCGTCTTTGGTCACTGTTGGAGCACCAAAAGACTTGTCCAGCACCACGTTACGGCCCTTCGGACCGAGAGTGACTTTAACGGCATCCGCCAGTACGTTTACGCCGATCAGCATTTTCTGACGGGCGGCATCACCAAATTTTACGTCTTTAGCCATGTTCTCTCTTCCTTTCCTTCAAATTATGAATGTGTCTTTTTTCCGGCCGTGTGTGTCGGCTGGCCGGGCGCATGCGCAAGAATTACTTCTCGATCACACCGTAAATTTCGTTTTCATTGAGAATCAGCAGCTCTTCGTCGCCGATTTTGACGGTGTTGCTGGCATATTTGCCAAAAACAACGGTATCGCCCACTTTCAGATCAACCGGACGCTTCTCGCCGTTTTCCATGATTTTACCCGGACCTACGGCGAGCACTTCACCTTGCGCGGGCTTTTCAGCTGCAGAACCTGGCAGCACGATACCACCGGCGGTCTTGGTCTCTTCTTCCTTGCGACGAACAACAACACGGTCTTGCAATGGTCGAATTTTCATTATTCGCACTCTCCTTACTGACTATACAAACGTCTATGGTTAACAAAAGTCGGCTGGCTTTGAAGCTGCCGACATAGCTGATTAATACTGGTGACTGGTAGATGGGGCTGGCAGTGCAGATTTCAATGGCAGGCTGAAAAAAATTTTGGCATCAGCGTAACTGCTGATCATCGTGTGTGCGGTCGCGGTCAACGACCTCTCCGTCAATCACATTCCCCGGATCGCCGCGCTGCGGACGCCCAAACCCGGCAAAACCAGTGCCTGTTGATGAAGCGGAGAATCCACCCATAAACATACCGCCGCCTTTTGCGAGTATACGGGCCGCCAGTCGGCCGCGCAGCGC
>CALQJO020000060.1 GCA_943330915.2 Rhodoferax sp. OV413
AAGGTGAAAATTGTGGTGGGCGACCGTGACCTGCGAAAAGAAGTTGCCGCTGAAATCTGTGATCAGACCCGCTCCGAATTAGTGCAAAGCATTGGAAACATAGTAGTTCTTTATCGAACTGCGCGACAGCCAGACCCGAAACTTTCCAACATACTGCGCAACAAAAACATGCCTGGCCTTTAACCAGCCAGGTTGCGTTTTTCTTTACTTGTGCTAAACGTGCTCAACCTTGATGACTTCATAGTCAATATCACCTGACGGCGCTTTGACCACAACCTCATCGCCTACTTCCTTACCCATCACCGCGCGCGCAATTGGAGAACCTACAGAAATTTTGCCAGCCCTAACATCCGCTTCGTCCTCGCCAACTATCTGATATCTAACCGTATCCTCGGTATCCAGATTTTCCATGGTTACAGTGGCACCAAAAATAACTTTGCCAGTGACCGGTAAAGAAGAGATATCGATAACTTCGGAATCAGCCAGTTTACCTTCAATCTCCTTAATGCGGCCCTCACAGAAACTTTGCTGTTCGCGCGCCGCATGGTACTCAGCGTTCTCGCGCAAATCTCCGTGTTCACGCGCCTCTGCAATGGCCTGGATAATTGCCGGTCTTTTAACCGTCTTTAACTCGTTGAGCTCAGCGCGTAATCTTTCAGCACCACCCATGGTCATCGGCACTTTTCTCATGTCTCTCTCACAGATCCTCTGGATCTTCCTGTTTTTAAAGAAAAAAACACCAAGAGGCTCCCACATGGAGAGCCTGTCAGCACTGTATTGTTTCATTCACATGATGCGTAACTTGACCAGGCTTGTCTATAGTGCTGGGTTACGTTCTGGGTTCAAACCACCACTCTTGGAATCAGTGGCTCTTTGGTAAACGAGCATGTAGCTCCTGTATCGTATAGACATTCAAATTGTCACCGCATTTTAGCGCTTCGCACACGGCACTCGCTCCAGCCAGAGTGGTCGTACAAAACACATCGTGGCGCAGGGCGGAACGACGTATGGCTGACGAATCCGCAATCGCCTGTTTTCCCTCGGTAGTATTGACGATCAACTGGATTTCTTTGTTCTTGATCATGTCGACGACATGAGGCCGTCCCTCAAGCACTTTGTTGACACGACTGACCGGCAATCCTGCAGCCTCAATAATCGCCGCCGTTCCAGTTGTCGCAACCATCTTGAACCCAAGCTCATGGAAGCTGCGCGCAATATTGGTCACCTTGGGCTTATCAGCATCACGCACGCTGATAAATACTGTGCCATGGTTGCTGATTTCTTCTCCGGCCCCCATCTGCGCTTTGGCAAATGCTTCAGCAAATGTTTCACCAACCCCCATCACCTCTCCGGTAGACTTCATTTCCGGACCAAGAATCGGGTCAACACCCGGAAACTTGTTAAACGGGAATACCGCTTCTTTGACTGCGAATGTCTGAGGAATGATTTCTTTTGTATAACCTTGCTCAACCAACGATTTTCCAACCATGCAACGCGCAGCCACTTTGGCCAATGACACGCCTATGCACTTCGAAACAAATGGTACCGTTCGTGATGCCCGCGGATTCACCTCGATCACATACAACTGACCATCCTGATAGGCCATCTGGGTATTCATCAACCCAATAACCCCCAACTCCATTGCCATGCTCGATACCTGCTCACGGATTTGGTCTTGCACGGCAACGGGCAAGTTGTAGGGTGGCAAAGAACAGGCCGAGTCGCCGGAATGAACACCAGCCTGCTCAATGTGCTGCATGATTGCACCCACTACAACCTGCTTGCCATCGCTGACCAAGTCGATGTCGATTTCGATTGCCGCATTGAGGAAATAATCAAGCAGCACTGGGCTGTCGTTACCAACTTTAACGGCTGTGCGCATATAACGATTAAGCTCTTCCTCGTTATAGACGATCTCCATGGCCCTGCCACCCAGCACATAAGACGGGCGCACGACCAACGGGTATGAAATTTTTTCAGCCTCGGAAATACATTGCTCGACACTGCGGACGATGCAATTGGGCGGCTGTCTCAGATTCAGCTTCTGAATCAATTTCTGGAAGCGTTCGCGGTCCTCGGCCAGATCGATAGCATCAGGGGAGGTGCCGATTACCGGCACACCCGCCTGCTCCAGACGGGTTGCAAGATTGAGTGGTGTTTGTCCACCGAACTGCACGATAACACCCGCAGGTTTTTCAACGGCAACAATCTCGAGTACATCTTCCAACGTCACCGGCTCAAAATATAGACGATCCGATATGTTGTAATCGGTCGAAACGGTTTCAGGGTTGCAATTCACCATGATGGTTTCGTAACCATCTTCACGCATGGCAAGCGCGGCGTGGACACAACAATAATCAAATTCTATACCCTGACCGATACGGTTCGGGCCGCCCCCCAGAACCATAATCTTCTTGCGGTCGCTGGGCCTGGATTCACATTCCTCGTCATAGCAGGAATACATGTATGCCGTCGCTGAAACAAACTCAGCGGCACAGGTATCAACGCGCTTATACACCGGTCGCACACCCAGTAAATGACGATATTCGCGCACACGTTGTTCGGACACACCCAGCAACGTCGCCAGACGCGCGTCCGCGAAACCTTTTCGTTTGAGCGAGAACAAAGCTGACTTGTCCAGACTCTCTAGGGAGTTCTTGGCAACCCTTAGCTCATCCTGAATAATGTCCTCGATCTGCACCAGGAACCAGGGATCAACACCGGTCAGCTCAGCAACTGACTCTACGGTCCAGCCCAGACGAAAGGCATCCCCGATGTACCTTATCCGTTCACTGCCGGCATCTTTGAGCTCACCGCGGAGCTTGTCCATGCTGTCGCTCAGCGCGGTATCCAGTACAGGATCCAGACCGCTGATACCCACTTCAAGTCCTCGCAAAGCTTTCTGCAGCGATTCCTGAAAAGTGCGCCCGATAGCCATCACCTCACCCACAGACTTCATTTGTGTGGTGATGCGATCGCTGGCTTCGGGGAATTTCTCAAACGTGAAGCGCGGAATCTTGGTGACCACGTAATCGATAGTCGGTTCAAACGAGGCTGGCGTGGCACCACCGGTGATTTCATTGCTGAGCTCATCAAGCGTGAAGCCGCAAGCCAGTTTTGCCGCAACGCGCGCAATCGGGAAGCCTGTAGCCTTTGACGCAAGCGCAGAGGATCGCGAAACTCGGGGATTCATTTCTATCACTACAATACGCCCGCTTTTCGGGCACATACCAAACTGCACGTTAGAGCCGCCCGTCTCCACGCCAATTTCGCGAAGCACCGCAATAGAGGCATTGCGAAGAATCTGGTATTCCTTATCGGTGAGAGTCTGCGAAGGCGCAACAGTTATGGAATCACCCGTGTGGACTCCCATGGCGTCAAAATTCTCGATAGTACAGACAATAATGCAATTGTCGTTTTTATCGCGAACCACTTCGGTTTCATATTCCTTCCAGCCGATCAGAGACTCATCAATCAGCAATTCTTTGGTAGGCGAAAGCTCCATACCGCGTGTACATATTTCAACAAACTCTTCTTTATTGTAAGCAACACCTCCACCACTGCCGCCCATAGTGAATGACGGGCGAATGATGCAGGGGAAACCCACTTCGTCCAGCGCAGCAAATGCTTGCTCCATGTTGCGCGCAATACCGTGACGCGGCGTCGACAAACCTATTGCTTTCATGGCGTGGTCAAACAACTCACGGTTTTCTGCTTTGTGGATTGACTCAGCACGGGCACCGATCATTTCAACATTGTATTTGGCAAGAACTCCATTTCGCTCCAGATCCAGCGCGCAATTCAGAGCCGTCTGCCCACCCATGGTCGGCAACAAAGCGTCAGGACGCTCTCTTTCGATGATCTTTTCGACAATCTGCCATGTAATGGGTTCAATATAGGTTGCATCGGCCATTGCCGGATCTGTCATGATTGTGGCAGGGTTTGAGTTAACGAGAATGACGCGATAACCCTCTTCCTTCAGTGCCTGGCAGGCCTGCGCACCAGAGTAGTCAAACTCACACGCCTGTCCAATCACAATAGGGCCGGCACCAATGATCAGAATACTTTTTATGTCTGTACGTTTAGGCATAAATCAACCGTGTTTCTGTATGGGTTTGCTGCACGCCGTTCAGCGCGGAGCACGCTTTTGCATCAGATCAACAAATTTATCAAACAAGGGCGCAATATCGTGTGGACCCGGCGCCGCTTCAGGATGGCCCTGAAACGCAAAGGCCGGCTTGTCCGTTCGCTCGATCCCCTGCAGAGAACCGTCAAACAGGGAGCGATGTGTTGCACGCAAGTTCATTGGCAGCGAGGCCTCATCAACAGCAAAACCATGGTTCTGGCTAGTGATCAGCACCGTATTGTCATCCAGATTCTGTACCGGATGGTTAG
This sequence comes from Rhodoferax sp. OV413, assembly GCA_943330915.2. Classification (GTDB taxonomy): domain Bacteria; phylum Pseudomonadota; class Gammaproteobacteria; order Pseudomonadales; family Pseudohongiellaceae; genus Pseudohongiella. The sequence continues at coordinate 4,396 of CALQJO020000060.1, forward strand.
CTCCGTGATGCCCGAGGCGCATCTTAATGGTTTGTGCGCCGCACGCCAGTGCCAGCAGCTGACATCCAAGGCATATACCAAATACCGGAATGTCGGTTTGCAGAATTTCTCTGATCGCAGTTATTGCGTAGTCACACGGCGCGGGGTCACCGGGGCCATTCGACAAAAACACGCCATCCGGCTTTAATGCCAGCACGTTAGCGGCAGAGGTCTGCGCTGGAACCACGGTTACTTTACAGTTACGCTGTGCGAGCATTCGCAGGATATTGCGCTTTACGCCGTAATCGTAGGCAACCACATGAAAGGGGTTCTGGTGTTTCATCAGAGGGTGACCAATGCCGTGCTGCCACACTCCTTCATTCCACTCATAAGACTTGTTGACAGATACTTCTTTAGCCAGATCCATGCCTTTCAGGCCGGGGAAGGCGCGCGCCTGCTCATGAGCATACTGTTCGCCTTTTTCTGCCAACAGATCTCCACTCAGAATGCAACCGTTGAGCGGACCATTGTCGCGCAGATAACGCGTCAGCCGTCGGGTATCAATCTCTGCAATAGAAACAACGTTCTGTGCCTTGAGAAACGAATCCAGTGACATTTCACTGCGCCAGTTGCTGACAATCATGGACAGATTGCGAATCACGAGGCCGGAGGCCCAGACCCGGTCAGACTCATTATCTTCCGATGTGATGCCGGTGTTGCCGATGTGGGGGTAGGTTAACGTGACTATCTGGCGCGCGTATGAGGGGTCGGTCAGGATTTCCTGATAACCAGTCATGGCCGTATTAAAAACAACCTCTCCACTGGATAATCCTAAAGCTCCGATGGCCTTGCCTCTGAAGATGCTTCCATCTTCCAGGGCGAGAACTGCTGAATTATTCAATGTTATCTCCCGGATAGACGACAGGCGAAAAAAAGCGGAATGAAAGCTTTGTTTCATTCCGCTTTTTAAAAATGCTGCGTCGTTGTGTGCTCAGTGGTAATCATACTGAGGAGTAATTGTACGGGATCGTCCCCCGATGTGTCTACGAGTAAGACGCGCTGATCAGACAGACCCTTCATCAACGTCATTCAATCCAAGCACATCTGCAATCGAATAAAGACCTGCAGGCCGTCCACCCAACCAGATTGCTGCCCGAACTGCACCACTTGCAAAGGTCATTCGACTACTGGCTTTATGAGTAATCTCGAGTCGCTCGCCTTGACCAGCAAAAATCACCGTATGATCGCCCACGATATCACCGCCACGAATGGTCGCAAACCCTATGGTCTTGCGATCCCGCTGATCAGAAATTCCCTCGCGACCATAAACCGCGACATCTTCTAGGTTGCGTCCCAACGCTTCAGCAATCACTTCCCCCATACGTAACGCGGTTCCCGACGGGGCATCCTTCTTGTGGCGGTGGTGTGCCTCAACAATCTCGATATCAACCTCATCTCCCAGTGCCTTGGCTGCCAGCTCCAGCAATTTCAGACTGATATTGACGCCTGCACTCATGTTTGGCGAAAACACAATGGGCACAATCCGGGCAGCCTCACTGATCCGCTGTTTCTGTTCAGCCGTGAATCCGGTAGTACCAATGACCATGGCCTTTCCCGCCAGGGCGCATTGATCAATATGCCCGAGCGTGGCATCAGGCGAAGTAAAGTCGATAAGCACATCAAACTCTTCAAGGCATGAGGATAAGGAGTGACTTGCCTTAACATCCAGGAAACCCACACCTGCAATCAAGCCGATATCAGTGCCGAGTTGCGGATCATCCGGCAACAGAATTCCGGCGCGCATCCGGGCGACATCTGCCTTGTCAACAACAGCCTGCACCAGCGTGCGCCCCATACGACCTGCCACTCCGGCGATTGCGATTCGAATCATAAACTGTCAGCCATCTTTGCTCAGAAATCCGGATCAGAATTCAACGACGGGAAGTATAACGTGTAAACTGCATGGCCAACAGCAAGCGAGTTCGCTAAGCTGAGCATGAATCTTAAGGAATCACTACGAAACAAGATGAGCGAGCCGCCGGTCAACCGTCCGTTAATACTGGGCAATAATCGCAGGAAACGTTACGAATCGCTGGTAGATAACTTCTACCAGGACGTATTCCGTTATGCATATTGGTTGACGCGCAATCCTGCGATTGCTGAGGATCTGGTTCAGGAAACTTTCTTGAGAGCCTGGCGCTCGTTTGACAGCCTGCAAAGTGACGATGCCGCCAAAGCCTGGTTATTCACTATCTTGCGTCGCGAAAATGCCAGGATGTATGAGCGATACCGGCCAGAACTGGTTGATATCGATGATGTCTCCATCGAAGAAGACGACAGAAACGAGCCCGATCAGCGCCAGAAACTGTCCGAATTACACAAGGCTATTATGCAGCTTGAGAAAGAATATCGAGACCCGCTGATGCTGCAAGTTGGTGGCGGCTTTAGCGGGAAAGAAATTGCCGAGATTCTCGATCTTAATAACAACACGGTCATGACACGCCTTTTCCGGGCCAGAATCAAGCTCAGAGAAATCATGAATCCGGGCGCTGTTGGCGATGAAAGCGGTCATGAAGCACAGGAAGAATTGTGTTAAACCATAACGAGAGAATACAACAGTGAACAAGGCTAATAACAAGCCAGAGGCCCACAACAATGGATGACCTGGAGTTTCACACACGGGCACATACCGACCCGTTTGACGAAGAGCCTGATTTTCTGAATGCACTGGCTGGCCGGGAAGACAGACATAATCTACTTCATGAATTGAGGCAACTGGATGAAAACATCCGTGCAGTATCAGAGAACATTGACATCCCGGTGAGACTGCGGCAAACACTGGCACCGCCGCCCGCTGAAACCCGCTCATGGCTGAGCCAACGTGCGTACGCAATCGCCGCCAGCCTACTGGTGAGCGTTGGATTGGTTGTCAGCACATTACAATTCCGACCTAGTGCCTCTGAACTGGCGCTTCACGACGCCATGCTGCAGCACGTTCATGACGAAGCGCCCCGATACGAACAAAGCACGACACCCATTTCATGGCTTGAAGTTGAAACAGTACTTGCTGATGCCGGAGTGAGCCTGCAGCAACCGACAGGCGATGAAAGGCTAATCATTACCTTTGCGAAGGTCTGTGGGCTTGGCGGTTCGCTGCGTGGAGCGCACCTGGTGACGATGGGGAAAAACGGACCAGTCTCGGTAATTCTGGTGCGCTCACCCCCGCTTGGGCGCAGTCTAGATGTCAAAGACTCCCGATTCCGTGGACGGATTGTGCCTGCAGATGACGGCAACATGGCTGTGATAGGAGAACACGCCGAGGAACTTGGCCGAGTAGAGCAGATTATCACCAGTAACGTAGAGTGGTCGATCTGAGCGACCGGGCGCGGCTCAGAACAAGGCCGCGTCCATCGTCATTACAACATCACATCCCGCACGGATTTCCTCGGCCACAGACTTGTATCGCGGCATCATCTTGTCTAGATAAAAGCAACCCACATGAATCTTGGCGCGGTAAAAATCAACGTCAGAGTTTGCATCCGCATCCAGTGAGCGCGTTGCTACACTGACCATTCTTGCCCACATAAACCCATATAAAATCAGGGTCATCAGATCAAGATAGGCAACAGACGCTGCGCCCACTTCATTGGGATTATCAGCGCTGGCATCACGCACACAAGTGGTAGTCCGCAACAGGACATTCAAGGCTTCATCCAGCGCTGAAACAAATCCCGCCACCTTGCCATCTTTTTCGCTGGCTATAAAAGCCCTGACATCCTCTACCAGCACGTCAAGCATACCTTCGCGATCAAAAACGACCTTGCGGCCCATCAGATCCAGCGCCTGTATACCGTTGGTGCCTTCGTATATTTGAGCAATACGCGCATCGCGCACATGCTGCTCCTGGCCCCATTCGCGCACGTACCCATGGCCACCCAATACTTGCTGACCCAGCACACATGCATCAAAACCACGATCGGTAAATGCCGCTTTAGCAATAGGAGTCAATAAAGCGACGAGTTTAGCGGCACGTGAGCGCACCTGTTCGTCCGGATGAAAGTACACCATGTCGAGTTGGGTACCCACATAGGCTGCCAGAGCACGCGCCGCTTCAGTGTTGGCACGCATGGTCAGCAACATACGCCTGACATCCGCGTGCACAAGCAGTGAGTCGGCGGGTTTGTCGGGTGACACCGCGCCGGTGGCTGCTCGCCCCTGCAATCGATCCCGTGCGTACGAAGAGGCGGTCTGATAAGACGCGTCGCCCAGCCCCAGCCCCTGCAAACCGATCGTCAATCGCTCGTAGTTCATCATGGTGAACATACAAGCCAGCCCTTTGTTAAGCTCGCCTACCAGGAAGCTTTTGGCTCCATCAAAATTCATCACGCAGGTAGCCGATCCTTTCATGCCCATCTTGTGCTCAATGGAGCCACAGCTGACGGCGTTTCTTGCACCAGGCGCACCGTTGGCATCCGGCAAAAATTTTGGCACCAGGAACAGTGAAATCCCTCGCGCCCCGGCAGGCGCATCTGGCAGCTTTGCCAGCACGAGGTGAATAATGTTTTCAGTCAGATCATGCTCACCACCAGTGATAAAAATTTTGGTACCGGTCAACAGGTAACTGCCATCAGCCTGGGGAACAGCCCTGGACTTGATCATGCCCAGATCGGTTCCTGCATGAGCTTCGGTCAGGCACATGGTTGCGCTCCAGGTACCTTCATACAATTTTGGCAGGTATGCCTGCTTTAGTTCATCACTTGCATGACGCGCGATAGCCAGGGAAGCGCCTGCACTTAGCACCGCATACAGTGCCAGAGAGCTGTTAGCAGCCATCATCATTTCTTCGAAGCAAACAGCCAGGGTTTTGGGCATTCCCTGGCCGCCGTATTTTGGGTCACCCGCCAGACCAATCCAGCCTCCTTGCGAGAAGGTCTCATAAGCCTGTTTGAAACCATCGGGCGTGGTTACAACACCCCCATTAAACTGACATCCTTGCTCATCACCATGGCGGTTCAACGGTGCCAACAAGTGTTCAGCCACCTTACCGGCTTCCTCAAGTACAGAGTCGATGAGCTCTGCGTTTACTTCTTGAGTGCCCGGCATTTGTGCCAACAGGTGTTCTGCCTGCAATACTTCATGCAATACAAACTTCATATCTCGGACAGGGGCTTTGTAAACAGGCACAGTCACACTCCGGCTGAAAGACAGCAATCACAATTATCAGCGGTGTAACACCGCAGGTTCGCGCATAAATTAGCTTTAGTTGACGTTAACGTCAACGTCAATGGCCAATCAAACGCGACCCTGGTTGTACGCCGTTATCGTCATACCGGCTGATCACATCACTATCAGTTCTTCTAGTGCCAATGATTCGAGGAATATGAGGAATCCGTCCCTGCCAACGACTAAAGTGTGTTTAGGAAGAACGCCACTCTAGTATCTAACCACTCATTGTCAACCTTATACAATATTTTTGATTTACTAATGGTCGATTTTTATACAATACTTAAAACCTGTTTCAGCAAGGCGACCCCGGTTTTTATGCCGGCTCAGCACTGCCTGTGCTGCAGAACTCCCGTAAACCGTTCATTGGCTTTGTGTGAGGCGTGCGAAGCTGATCTGCCTTGGCAGCCACCTTCATGCAGTCAGTGCGGTCTGTGGCGAGCAGAGGTAGTGAGCCAAAGGCGGCTGAACAATGATTATAACCCTCAATTTACCTGTATGAATTGCCAACACCTGCCGCCCTCGTTTGATTATTGCTCATCGGTCTTTGCCTACGAATCGCCAATTTCAACCATGATAAAGCGATTTAAAGAACATGCCGGTTTTCATGAGGCTCGTTGTTTGGGGGACTTTTTGCACGCTTCGTTCAGGCAGTCCTACGTCGAACAGGAGTCTGCCGCGCCTGATTTCCTGCTCCCTGTCCCCTTACATTCTGCCCGGCTGAGAAAGCGAGGGTTTAATCAATCCGCCATGCTAGCCAACAGCATCTCCAAGCGAAGTGCAATTCCTGTGTTGTGGCACGCATGTAACAGACGAGCCAGCACTCACACTCAACGCGGCCTCAATGCCGCCGAGCGGCGCGAGAACATGCGCAGCGTCTTTGTTGCTGGCAGTCAGATTACTCAAATCAGTCGGCGGCATGTCGCTATTATCGATGATGTCGTCACCACAACCGCAACTGTGAGCGCCATGGCAGACATCCTGAAATCGCATGGTGCTGCAAGAATCGATGTCTGGTGTGTTGCACGCGCCAACTCCTTTTGACCAGATATCCGCCAGCGGCAAAAGAGCATAAGTATGCTGCAGTGCCACAAAACAGGATCAATCAGCTAGCGCAAATTGGTCATACTCAATAACTGGAGCCACTAATGAAACTTGATGACTGTTGGCAGTCAGTAGCCATTGATGAAGTGAGAGTGCCGAGGGGATTTTGAGTTTTAGAAATGAAACACAGTGTTGACTAACGCCGTCAACTCGGCTGTTTTTCAGAACTGGTACTTGATAGTGCCGTAAGCAACGCTGCCCGCCGGCTCAAACACATTGTTTTTGCGAACAACCGACGGCGCCTGCAAGCGTTGGTCAAGCATATTCCTCACGCCCAAGGAGATAGATGCATTACCCTGACGCCCTGCTCTGACGTTATAACCGTAACTAAGATCAAGTGTGGTCATCTGACCGACCAGCTCATTCAGGTCATCAGCATTCATATTTTCGAGATTCAATAAGCCCAACTGATCAAGTGTGCCAGAATGACTGGTCACTGCCGTCGCGGTGTGGTTACCGATCTGCCAGCTCAAGGTCAGACTGCTTGCGCGCTCTGGCATCAGGGTGATCGACGATCCGGCACCCTCACCAAGCACGCCGATCACGGCGTTCTCTCGAGCCACCGAGGGAATCCTCGTGTTATAGAGATAACTGGTATTGGTACTAAGCACCAATTGACCAAAGCGTGGCGACTCCCAGACATAGGACGAACTCAGATCCAGGCCTTGTTTGCCAGGAGTAGCATTCAGACCCCGGCTCATTAATACAGGTTCCAGACTGACATCCAACACCCGAAAAGTATCTTCTCTGGCTTGCAGCGCAGGAAAAGCCTCTAGCCGCAAATCAGGACTCAGCACGGCCGGCTTAGACTCATCGGACCGCCGAACAAATTGCATAACAGTGGATACAGCATTGTCGGCAAAGCTGCGAATGACTGATTGTTGCGCTGGTATGTCTGCCGCAACAACAGAATCCGTATCAGCAAGCACTGAAACAGGAAGCACACAAACAGACAATGCAAACAGGCATTGCCGTCTGAGCCTTATGCTTTTTCTGTCACGTGTCATGAGTACGCTGCTATGCCTAAAAGTTTGTATCAGGACAAAGGAGTATACATGCTTAAAGCATGTGATCAAGCACCCCTTAGAAGGATGCTGATATGTTCTTTAACAGATAGTGAATCACACGGGAATATGAAATCAGGCCAAATCTGCAGCAAAGGTTGCAGAACAAACAACCTTTGCGTCGCCCGGGGATGCGGCAAAATGAGTCGTTCCGATTCTATCCTTTGCTCACCAAAACTGATCAGGTCCAAATCAATGATTCGCGCCTCATTACGGACACCTTTTCGGCTACGTCCAAAGCTGGTTTCAATGCCCTGCAAAGCAAGCAGTAGCTCGCCAGGAGAAACGCCGTTTTCAGGACATAAAACAGCCACTGCATTCGCGAATGGTGGACTCCCAGGCGGGCAATCAACCGGTTCAGTAACAACGGTGTCAGAGACCAGCAAAGGGGAGGAAGACAGCAATTGCAAAGCGGGCAATACCGCTTTCAGGTTATCTTGCGGGCTGCCATTTGGTCCTGACAGATTGGAGCCAAGGGCAATGACTGCTAGTGGCACAACCCGCAAATGCGGGCTGTGCCGATACAGATCAGCGATGGTATTCAGCAGAATACTCATGCACCGCATCCACAAAAGCGCTGACATTTGCAGGGTCAACATCAGGCGTGATGCCATGACCCAGATTAAACACATGACCATTGCCAGCACCATACGATGCAAGAATTCTTCGCACCTCGGCACGGATACTGTCAGGTGTCGAGTAAAGAATCGACGGGTCCATATTGCCTTGCAGCGAGACCTTGGACCCAATCAACGAGCGGGCCCGTCCTATTTCGATGGTCCAATCCAGACCGACACAATCACATCCGCTGTTAGCGATGTCCTGTAGCCAAAGTCCGCCATTTTTTGTGAATAAAATGACGGGCACCTTCCGGCCTTCAGACTCGCGGGTCAGTCCGGCCACTATTTTTTTCATGTAGGCCAGTGAAAACTCACGGTAAGCCTGTGTTGTCAGAATGCCACCCCAGGTATCAAATATCTGCACAGCCTGAGCGCCAGCTGCGATCTGTGCATTCAGATAGGCCGTTACTGATTGCGCAAGCTTATCAAGCAGCAGATGCATCTGTTCCGGCTGGTTGTACATAAATGCTTTGGCATGTCGGAAATCCTTACTACCACTGCCTTCAATCATGTAGGTTGCAAGCGTCCAAGGACTCCCTGAAAAACCGATCAATGGTACTGATCCATTCAACTCACGCCTGATTAATGAAACCGCATCAGTGACGTAACCCAGGTCACGCGCCATGTCCGGTATTGGCAGTTGCTCAACATCGGCTGCTGTGCGAACGGTTTTGTGAAAGCGAGGACCTTCTCCCTCTGAAAAATAGAGGCCCAGTCCCATTGCATCCGGGATTGTCAGAATATCCGAAAACAAAATGGCAGCATCCATCGCGTATCGACGCAGCGGCTGCAAAGTCACTTCACAGGCAAGCTCAGGCGACTGACACAAGCTCATAAAATCACCGGCCAATTTGCGGGTTGCCCGGTATTCAGGCAAATAACGTCCCGCCTGCCGCATCATCCATACGGGTGTCACATCCACAGGCTGTCCTGTTAATGCTCTCAAGAATCTGTCATTTTTTAGTGCGGCCACTGGCAGCTCCTTAGCGGTTGCAAAACAATTACTCATTTAATGGGTATCGACCGGCCAAGACCTGATAAGTCTCAAAGACACAGCGTGTTGCCAGCCGTCAGGGTTTCGTCCAACAATGCTGGCGCGATACCAGACTCCAGCACCGCATTACCGATACTGCGCAGCAAAACAAATCGGATCCTCCCGGACTGCACTTTTTTGTCCACGGACATCAAATTCAGAAACTGATCAGCTGTCATTGACGATGGCGGCGCGACAGGCAGACCGGCCCTTTCGATCAACGCGCGCGCACGCCTGGCATCTACGGCGTTCAACCAGCCAATTCGGTGCGACAGGTCTGCGGCCATGACCATTCCAGCGCCCACCGCCTCACCATGTAACCACGTGCCATAACCCATGGCCGCTTCTATTGCGTGACCAAAGGTATGTCCAAGATTGAGCAAGGCGCGCAGCCCGCCTTCTCTTTCATCAGCAGCCACAATGCGGGCTTTTTCCTCGCAGCAAATACGCACCGCATACGCCAACTTGTCGGCATCCCGGCCCATCAGCGCGTCAATGTTAGCTTCAAGCCAGGAGAAAAAAGCCGAATTTCCGAGCAATCCGTACTTGATAACTTCAGCCAAGCCGGCATGCAACTCCCGTGTTGGCAAACTGTTCAGCACGTTAATGTCTGCCAGCACACACTGCGGCTGATAAAAAGCACCAATCATATTTTTACCTAGCGCGTGATTGACGCCGGTTTTGCCACCTACCGATGAATCTACCTGCGACAATAATGTTGTCGGAATCTGAATAAAATCCACACCTCGCTGATAAATAGCCGCAGCAAATCCAGCCATATCCCCGGTGACACCCCCGCCCAGCGCAATGAGAGTTGTGCCGCGCTCATGCCGGTGCAGCAACAGCTGATCAAAGATCAGATTCAGAGTCTCAAGGGTTTTTGTATGCTCTCCATCGGGCAACACAATCACATCGCAGTGCTTGCCTGGCAACATTGCCTTGAGCCGGTCAAGATAAAGAGGCGCAACCACATCGTTGCTGACAATCAGCACTTGCTGACCGCGTATATGAGGCAGCAGTAAGTCATCGCGGCCCAGCAACCCGGACCCGATGTAGATAGGGTAACTGCGCTCTGCAAGTTCAACTGTCAGCGTATGCATGGTTCATGTGTCCGGTCAGAAAACTCTGTCAGTTGTCATCGCCTGCATCTGGCTTCTCAGTCAGATGATGCAGAATTTCGGCGACCACGGCACGGGGGCCTCGTCGACTGGTATCAATGGTGATATGAGCCGTTTCAATGTAAAAAGGTTCTCTGATTTTCATCAGTTCACGGATTCTGGCCTGCGGGTCAGCGGTCTGCAAAAGCGGTCGATTGCGGTCTTTGCTTGTGCGTTCAAATTGCTGCGCCAGGGAAGCTTTCAGGTAAACAACCGTGCCGCGCTCATGCAAATTATGGCGGCTTACGGAAGACAAAATGGCGCCTCCGCCTGTCGCCATCACAATGCCACTGCGCTGCGTGAGCGTGTCTATCATCCGCTCTTCACGAATACGAAAGCCGGCCTCGCCCTCAACGTCGAATATCCACGGGATATCTGCACCGGTAAGCGCTTCAATCTCCCGATCAGAATCAAAAAATGGCTTACCCAGAGCAGATCCCAGCATGCGCCCAATGGTACTTTTCCCGACCCCCATGGGACCGATCAGAAATACATTAGTGTGCGTTACCATGACCAAAACCGCCGTCGCCCGATCAGGGCACTCTCAAATTCAAGGGCGCAATCTAACCTGTATGCGCGAGAAAACTCAAGATAAAACCAGAATCCGGGTGTCTGCTTTGACGTTTCAACGCACTGTTGTCACACCCTGAACAGGGCTCTCGGAGATAATCTCAGGTGTTATAAAAATCAGTAATTCAGTACGGTGCTGCGTATTTGTGCTACGCCTGAACAACCCACCAAGCACCGGCAAACGGCCAAGTCCGGGTGTCGCAGCGTCGGCTCTTGTGGACTCTTCGCGAAAGATGCCGCCCAGCACAAGTGTCTCGCCATTGTTAACCAACACACTGGTGCTGATGGTATTGGTATTGATGGCAGGAACGTCTCCGCTGCCCGAGGCGACCGAGTCCTGGCGGATATTCAGTCGCATGATAATCCGACCATCTGCCGTGATCAAAGGTGTCACATCCAGAGCCAGCACTGCGTCAACAAACTCGGTTATCGACCCTCCCGCTGTACCACCCGCCTGAGCCTGATAGGGAATACGAACGCCTGATTGAATGAGCGCTGCCATATTATCCTGTGTGGTGACCCTCGGGCGGGCAATCAGCTCGGCCTCCCCGGCACGCTCTAGTGCGGCTATCTCCAGATCAAGTAAACGTTGATCATCCGCGCCAGTTACACGTGCCAACGATGCGAGCTGATGATCTGCAGATAGACTCAGTATGTCAGCAC
>CALQJO020000061.1 GCA_943330915.2 Rhodoferax sp. OV413
ATCGGATTGAAGTCGAGGATTCGATTCATACGGTCAAAGGCCACAACGACCTCTCCATTACTCGCGACCGCACCGCCACTCAAACCCGTACGCCCTCCTGACGGCACTAGCTCAAGCCCATTCTCGTTCGCAAGCCTTACAATCGCCTGCACCTCCGCCGTATTGCCCGGAAACACGATAGCCGTCGGTTTTGGCTCATATACTTTGGTCCAGTCTTTGCCAAAAATCTGCAGAGAATCGGCATCTGTTTTTACCCGTTCCGCACCAACCACCCCAGCCAGGGCGGCCTCCAAAGCCTGCTGCGTTAACTTCATTCGACGATTACCTTTTATATTACTGATCGGGCTTATGGTAGCATAGCCCGTCATTAACGGGAGAGATCCCGGATAAACCTCTAGCGAGTACCAAAGAGCTTATGAAACCTACATCCCTGGATAAAAGTAAAATCCGCTTTTTGCTGCTTGAAGGTGTACACCAAAGCGCTGTCAAAACGCTGAATGATGCCGGCTATACCAATATCGAGTACCTGAAAACCTCGCTCTCTGAAGATGAACTGATTGAGAAAATTAAAGATGTTCATTTCATTGGCATCCGTTCTCGCACACAACTGACCGCCAGAGTTTTTGACGCCGCGACTCGCCTGCAGGCCGTTGGTTGCTTTTGTATAGGCACCAATCAGGTTGATCTGTCTGCCGCGCTTGCTAAAGCGGTGCCGGTTTTTAATGCCCCTTACTCCAATACACGTAGTGTCGCCGAACTGGTCATTGGTCAGACCATTTTGTTATTGCGCGGAATCCCCGAGAAAAATGCGCTCACTCACAGAGGCATATGGCAAAAAGTTGCAACTGGCTCTTTTGAGACCCGCGGCAAAAAACTCGGCCTTATCGGATACGGCAATATAGGATCACAACTCAGCGTTCTGGCTGAATCCATGGGCATGAAAGTCTATCTATATGACATAGTCACCAAGCTACCCTTAGGCAACGCAACTCAAGTCAACAGTCTTAAAGAGATGATGCAGATCTGTGATGTTGTCAGCCTGCATGTCCCGGAAACGTCGCAGACTGAAAATATGATAAGCGCAGAACAGATCAGCTGGATGAAAAAGGGCAGCATTCTTATCAATGCTTCTCGCGGCACGGTTGTTGATATCGACGCTCTTGCGGCTGCGTTAGAGTCCAAACATCTGTCCGGTGCTGCGGTAGATGTTTTTCCGGTTGAGCCACATGCAAACGACGAAGAGTTTGTATCGCCTCTGCGCAAATTTGAAAACTGTATTCTGACTCCACACATTGGTGGCAGCACAATGGAAGCGCAGGAGAATATTGGTTTTGAGGTTGCAGAAAAATTGATTCGCTACAGCGACAACGGGTCTACACAAACGTCTGTCAACTTTCCTGAAGTGGCACTTCCATCTCATCCTGGTATGCACCGCCTGCTGCACGTGCACGAAAACGTGCCAGGTGTCATGTCTCAGATCAACCAGATTTTCTCGGCCAGTGGTATAAATATTAGGTCGCAGTATCTGCAAACAAACGACAAGATTGGTTACGTAGTGATGGATATTGCGGAGAAGGACAGCGACATTGCGCTGGACAAGCTGTATGAAGTCACCGGCACGATCCGGTGCCGGGTGCTTTGGTAGTTTCTGGCTTGTGCTTATCTGAGTCCGGAGTTGGCTAAATCGGTGGGAGTGAGCGTAAGCATCTGCTGCTGTTGGCAAGAGCATTGCGTCTACGCTCCCTGACGGCTCAAAGAACGGAAGGCGCGGCGGTGAAATAGTTTCGGAACAATCAGACGCCAGCGGCGTCGTTCCAAAACTTTTTCACCGCTGCGCCTTTCTGCTCCGGATAAAGCAAGGGGACAGAGCGTTTCGCCCTCCGTTCCGATTTTTATTTGATCCCGTACTTCGCAGCCATCGCTTCCAGGCTATATACCTTGCCAATGCGGTCAATCTGTCCTGCCGCCCCAAACGCTTCAAGGCGATCTTTGACAATTCCTTTCATGGCCTTGATCGTTGGGGCAAGAAATTTGCGTGGATCAAATTCAGATTTGTTCTGTGCCAGAAATTTACGCACAGCACCTGTTGAGGCCAGACGCAGGTCAGTATCGATGTTAATTTTGCGTACTCCGTGTTTGATGCCTTCCTGAATCTCTGACACCGGCACACCGTAAGTTTCGGGAATTTCGCCTCCGAACTCGTTAATGATCGCCAGCCAGTCTTGCGGAACTGATGATGATCCGTGCATGACCAGATGTGTTGAAGGTATGCGTGCATGTATCTGCTTGATGCGCTCGATGGCCAGAATGTCACCGGTGGGCGGGCGGCTGAATTTGTAGGCGCCATGACTGGTTCCCACTGCAATCGCCAATGCGTCTACGCCTGTGTCTTTAACGAAGGAAGCAGCCTCTTCAGGATCGGTGAGCATCTGGTCATGACTGAGTTGGCCTTCTGCACCAATGCCATCTTCTTCGCCGGCCATGCCGGTTTCCAGCGAACCCAAACAACCGATTTCACCCTCTACAGAAACGCCACAAGCGTGTGCCATGGCGACGACCGTGCGCGTTACGTTGACGTTATAGTCGTAATCCATAGGGGTTTTGCCATCAATTCCCAACGATCCATCCATCATTACTGATGAGAATCCAAGCTGAATAGAGCGCTGACAGACCGCTGGTGATACGCCGTGATCCTGATGCATCACAATCGGAATATGCGGAAATTCCTCGATTGCCGCCAGGATCAGATGGCGCAAAAAATTGGAACCTGCGTATTTGCGGGCACCTGCAGAGGCCTGCAGGATCACCGGGCTATGTGCTTCGTCAGCGGCCTCCATGATGGCGCGAACTTGCTCCAGGTTGTTAACGTTGAATGCCGGTACGCCGTATCGATGCTCTGCAGCATGATCGAGCAATTGCCGAAGACTGATAAGCGCCATAAAAACTCCTCTTTCTTAACGAATACAGATTTGGTTTAGTGTTCCAGAATAGCAACTGCCGGCAAGATTTCTCCCTGAACAAATTCAAGGAAGGCGCCACCGCCAGTAGAGATATAAGATATTTGGCTGGTGACGCCAAACTTGTCGATAGCCTGAATGGTTTCACCACCACCGGCGATCGAAAAACCCTGGTTTGTCGCAACAGCTTCTGCAATCGCTTTGGTGCCATTGGCAAACGCGTCAAACTCAAACACTCCCACCGGGCCGTTCCAGATAATTGTCTTCATGCCAGCGATAATGCGCTCAAGGTTAACAATGGTTTTGGGGCCAATATCCAGAATCATGTCGTCGCCTTCAACATCGGCAATATTTTTTATGACGGCATGCGCGTCAGCAGAAAATGCTTTGGCGACAACAACATCAATCGGCAGAGGGATAGACGTTTTTGCCATCAAGGCTTTGGCCGTATCAACCAGATCCTCTTCAACAAGCGATTTGCCTACCGGATAACCCGCGGCCAGCAGGAAAGTATTGGCGATCCCGCCGCCCACGATCAGCTGGTCGGTTTTTTGCGCCAGACTTTCCAGCACCTGCAGTTTGCTGGAGACTTTTGCGCCGCCAACAATTGCCAGCATAGGACGCTCAGGACTCTTCAACGCCTTATCCAGCGCATCCAGCTCGGCGGCCAACAAGGGGCCAGCCACTGCTTTTGGCGCAAACTTGGCAACGCCATGCGTGCTGGCCTGCGCCCGGTGCGCAGTGCCAAAGGCATCCATCACAAAAATGTCGCACAAGGCGGCATACGCCCGCGACAAGTCATCACTATTTGCATTTTCGCCGACGTTGATACGTACATTTTCCAGCAATACCATTTCCCCGTCTGCGGGCTCTGCCGACTGCGGATTCTCCAGGTAATCCTGCACCAGACGCACCGGGAAACCCAACAGCGTCTGCAGATGCCTGGCAACCGGGGCCAGCGAGGAATCAAGCTGCTCGGAAATTGGCTTGCCTTCTTCTGGCCTGCCCAGATGCGACATCACCATCAGCTTTGCACCTGCATCGATCGCCATCTTCAGTGCCGGCAACGCCGCTACAATACGCGTGTCATTTACAATCTCGCCGTTTTTGACTGCCACGTTCAGATCTTCGCGGATCAGTACGCGCTGTCCTTTCAGATGCATATCCTGCATGCGTTCAATTTTTTTAGACGGTGTACTCATGTTTCAGTCCGAATCGAGTTGATAGATTGCATTGGCAACGTCCAACATACGGTTGGCATACGCCCATTCATTGTCAAACCAGGCAAGGACCTTGATCAGATGTTGCCCGCTGACCCGTGTCTGGCTCAGATCAACAATGGCAGAGCGCGGGTCGTGATTAAAATCGCATGAGGCCAGCGGTTCATCTGTGCAGGACAGCACATCCGCCACGGATAATCGGGCAGCCTGTCTGATAGCCTCATTGACTGATACCACACAGGCGTCGTTGCGCACCGTGACGGTCAGATCAATCGCCGAGACATTGACGGTTGGCACCCGCATGGCCTGTGCAGAAAAACGCCCATCCAAATGCGGCAGAATGCGTCCTATACCTTTGGCAATCTCGGTATCAACAGGAATAATCGATTGCACTGCGCTGCGCGTCTTTCGCAGATCCTGATTATGGTAGGCATCAATCACCGGCTGGTCATTCATGGCTGAGTGGATGGTGGTGATGACGCCGTACTCAACTCCAAATTGATCATCCAGTGCCTTGATGACTGGCACCACACAGTTGGTGGTGCAGGATGCGCTGGAAATGATGCGGTGAGAGCGATCCAGTGTCTTGTCATTGATCCCGTAAACGATGGTTGCATCAACGTCGCTTTGTGCCGGTTGCGAAAACAACAAACGCCGCGCGCCGGCAGCCAGGTGTTGCTCGGCCGTTGCCCGATCGCTGAAACAGCCACTGCATTCCAACACCAGATCGACCTCGAGCTGCGCCCATGGCAGGCCGGCGATGCCCGAATGGGATAAGACCTTTACCGCTTGTCCATTAACCCGCAAACGATCTGCCGACTCCAGCAACACTTCACCGACAAACCGGCCGTGGGTGCTGTCATACTTCGTCAGGTGCGCCAAGGTGCGCGCATCCGTGAGATCGTTGATGGCAACAATCTGCATATCTGGCAGATCATTACGCTCATGCAATGCCCGCAGTACGCAGCGCCCGATTCGACCATATCCGTTGATTGCCAGCCTGAATGGCTTTGACATCACCTACCCCGATCAATCGTGAATGGCTTAAGCCAGTAGTGTCGCAGCCTTGGCAAGAATGTTGTCCGCTGTAAACCCGAATTCCTTCATCAACACGCCGCCCGGTGCCGACTCGCCAAAGCGGGTCATGCCAATTATGGCGCCATCCAGTCCAACGTATTTGTACCAGTAATCGGCGGCGGCAGCTTCCACCGCCAGACGCTTGCGCACTGCAGATGGCAGAACCTGCTCGCGGTAGGCCGCATCCTGAGCCTCAAACACATCGGTACTGGGCATGGAAACCAGGCGGGCTTTTGTGCCCTGCTCTAACATTTTTTTGACAGCATCGCGTGCAATGCCCACTTCAGACCCGGTCGCGATCACAATAATGTCTGGTTGACCCGCACAATCTTCCAGCACATACGCGCCGCGATTGATGGCTGCCATCTGCTCATCCGTGCGCGCCTGATGCACCAGATTTTGACGCGAAAACACCAGAGAGCTGGGGCCATCATGACGTTGCAGAGCGTGTTTCCAGGCAACAGCGGTCTCAACGGCATCCGCCGGACGCCAGACTGACATATTGGGTGTGGTGCGCAGGCTGGCCAGCTGTTCGATAGGCTGATGTGTTGGACCATCCTCACCCTGACCAATAGAGTCATGGGTGTAAACGTTGATCACCTGTTGTTTCATCAGAGCAGACATGCGCACAGCATTACGCGCATATTCCATAAAAATCAGAAAAGTGCCGCCATAGGGAATAAAGCCGCTATGCAAGGCTATGCCGTTCATAATGGCACTCATGCCAAATTCGCGCACACCGTAATAGATGTAATTGCCATCAGCTCGCTCGCTCAGGGGCACACTGCCTTTCCACATGGTCAGGTTGGAGCCGGCGAGGTCGGCGGATCCACCAATGAGCTCAGGCAAGATTTCAGCAAAGGCGGCAATGGTATTTTGTGATGCTTTGCGTGATGCAATGTTTTCAGCTTTAAGCTGAGTGGCCGCGATGAAGTCGGCAGCGCGTTGCTCAAAATGTCCCGGTAACTGGCGCTTCATCCGGCGCACAAACTCCATCGCCAGTTCAGGGTAGGCTTCCTCATAGCGGACCAGTGCTTCCTTCCAGCGCGACTCCGCCAGAAATCCGCGCTCTTGTGCATCCCAGTCCATTTTGATGGGGGCGGGAATATCAAATGGTTCATGGGACCATCCTAAAGCCTCGCGTGTTGCTGCAACTTCGGCAGCGCCCAGCGGGGAGCCGTGGACATCCGATGTGCCGGCCTTGGCAGGCGATCCGTAACCAATCACGGTTTTGCAGCGGATCAGGGTAGGGCGGGACTTATCGCTGCGCGCCGCATCCAGCGCCGCGATTATCTGTGCCGGGTCATGGCCATCTGCACACACCACCTGCCAGCCATAGGCCTCAAAACGTTTGGTGGTATCGTCAGTAAACCAGCCTTCAACATCGCCATCGATAGAGATACCGTTATCGTCATAAAACACAATCAGTTTGCCCAGCGCGAGCGTGCCTGCCAAAGAGCACACTTCGTGCGAAATACCTTCCATCAGGCAGCCATCTCCGGCGAACACGTACGTATAGTGATCAACTATCGCGTGATCCGGCTTATTAAACTGAGCCGCCAGCGTTTTTTCCGCAATCGCCATTCCAACACCGTTTGCCAGGCCTTGGCCCAGTGGCCCGGTCGTGGTTTCAACACCGGGGGTGTAGCCATATTCAGGGTGGCCCGGAGTGCTGGAGTGTAGTTGCCTGAAGTTCTGCAACTCCTCGATCGGCAAGTTGTAACCACTCAGGTGCAACAGCGAATAAATCAGCATAGACCCATGGCCGTTGGACAACACAAACCGGTCCCTGTTCAGCCACTGCGGATTGCCCGGATTGTGCGAGAGGTAATCACACCATAAAACTTCCGCAATATCCGCCATACCCATGGGGGCACCGGGGTGACCGGAATTGGCTTTCTGGACGGCGTCCATACTGAGGGCGCGGATAGCATTGGCGCGTTCTCTGCGCGTGGTCAGTCGGGTCGACATTCGTGGGGCTCCTCTTTAAAGGGCTGACTTTGGAAAGCCCGCATTTTCCCGCACCTGAGCCCAAGTTTCCACCTGTGTTTCCAAAGCTGCCAAAAGATCTATATCAAAATATTTTGATATATCTTTTTATACTGATATAGTTCGCGCCCTACTACAGCCGGGAACAATCAAGGCTCATGAATGTTGTCGACAGTCTTGCTTCCGTCAGCAAAGCCTTGGGTGATGAACTCCGGCTGGAGATTTTGCACGTTTTACGGACTGAATCATTTGGAGTGCTGGAACTTTGCCGGATTTTAAGTATCCGGCAAAACGCGCTGAGTCATCATTTAAAGATCCTGGCAACTGCCGGATTAGTGAGCAGCCGCCGGGAGGGCAACAGTAATTTTTACCGGCGGGTGCTGTTGTTGCCTGAGGATCCTTTTATCTCAGTCAAGCAGGCCGCCTTTGCATGTCTTGACCGCACAGCGCTGCGTGGTGAGCTTGCCGAAGGCATACGCTTGATTCATGCAGAGCGATCCGAGCAGTCTTTGCTGTTTTTTGAGCGACATGCGGAGCGATTCCTGGAAAAGCAGGAACTGGTTGCAGAGTACGCCCATTACCAGGACACCTTGCATGCATTGCTTGCGGGATTACATTTACCGGCCGGCACACGGGTAATGGAGGTTGGTCCGGGCGAGGGTAGGTTGTTAAGCGAACTGGCCAACGGCTTCAGGCAAGTTATTGCGCTGGATAATTCGATGGAGATGCTGAGCAGAGCGCGCAACACCATCTCTGAACTGCAACAGAATGTTGAATTTATTCACGGTGATACGCAGGTCGCCATAGCGCGCGGGATACAGACAGACCTGCTGATCTACAACATGGTGCTGCACCACATACCATCACCGTGGGAAGCATTTCAGGACTCGGCAAAATTACTGGCTGCCGAAGGTGTGTTGCTGCTGATTGATCTCTGTCATCACGATCAGGATTGGGTACGTGATGCCTGCGGCGATTTGTGGCTTGGTTTCGAAAATCATGAACTCGATGATTGGGCTGTACAAGCCGGTCTCGATTCAGCTCAAAGCATGTATCTCGGGCTGCGTAATGGTTTTCAGGTACAACTGCGGGTCTTTAAAAAGCCCGCTGCGAATGGACAATTAGCTCAACAGAATGATTAACAGAAAAAAATTTATTCATTAAATAGACAGAAGGAACCCTGAAAATGACAACAACATTGTTCACCTCAGAATCCGTTGCCGAAGGCCATCCGGATAAAATTGCGGACCAGATTTCCGATGCCGTGCTCGATGCGCTGCTTAAAAAAGACCCCCGTGCCCGCGTGGCGTGCGAAACGCTCATCAAAACCGGTATGGTGGTTGTTGCTGGCGAAATTACCACCGAAGCCTACGTTGATCTGGAAGAGATCACTCGCAAAGTGGTTGTTGATATCGGATACGACCACTCCGACAAAGGTTTTGACGGCCACTCGTGCGCGGTGCTCAACGCGATCGGCAAGCAGTCTCCTGATATCGCCAGAGGCGTTGATGAAACGGCTGACCACGAACAGGGCGCAGGCGATCAGGGTTTGATGTTCGGTTATGCCACCAATGAAACCGACGTATTGATGCCAGCGCCGATTACTTACTCGCACCGTCTGGTAAAGCGTCAGGCAGAGGTGCGCAAAAACGGCACATTACCGTGGCTGCGACCCGATGCAAAAAGTCAGATCACCTTCCGCTATCAGGATGGCAAACCCGTAGGAATCGACGCAGTTGTTCTGTCCACACAGCACGCTCCGGAAATTGATCAAAAAGACCTGCAAGAAGCGGTGATGGAAGAAATCATCAAGCCCGTACTTCCTGCGGAATGGTTAGACGCTCACACCAAATACTTCATCAATCCAACGGGCCGTTTTGTTATTGGTGGACCGTTTGGTGATTGCGGCCTGACAGGCCGTAAAATCATTGTTGATACCTACGGCGGAATGGCTCGCCACGGTGGCGGCGCATTCTCCGGCAAAGATCCTTCAAAGGTAGACCGTTCTGCAGCCTACGCGGCCCGGTACGTTGCCAAAAACATCGTGGCGGCAGGCATTGCTGATCGTTGCGAGATTCAGGTTTCTTACGCGATCGGTGTAGCAGAACCGACCTCCATCAGTGTTGAGACTTTTGGCACCGGCAAGATCAGCAATGAGCGCATTGTAGAGCTGGTGAGAGAGCACTTTGAGCTACGCCCGAGGGGCCTGATCAAAATGCTGAACCTGATCCGCCCGATTTATTTTGATACCGCGGCCTACG
The DNA here is from genome assembly GCA_943330915.2 of Rhodoferax sp. OV413. Taxonomy (GTDB): domain Bacteria; phylum Pseudomonadota; class Gammaproteobacteria; order Pseudomonadales; family Pseudohongiellaceae; genus Pseudohongiella. Next base: position 9,505 of record CALQJO020000061.1, read on the forward strand.
GTCACTTTGGCCGCGAAGAACCACAATTCACCTGGGAAGCAACAGATAAGGCCGCAGCGCTGCGCGCAGCAGCAGGCCTGTAAGGTCATCAGGAAACAACATCGAAACTTTTTTCGCACATTTTATTCAGTATTAAAGGAAAATTTTTATGAGCAAGCCCGATTACAAAGTTGCCGATATGAGTCTCGCCGAATTCGGCCGCAAGGAAGTTGTTCTGGCTCAGGCAGAAATGCCTGCCCTGATGGCACTGCGCGCACGTCACAAAGCCGAGCAACCCTTGGCTGGCGCAAAAATTATTGGTTGTATTCATATGACCATTCAGACTGCGGTATTGATCGAAACATTGGTGGAACTTGGCGCACAAGTGCGCTGGTCCTCATGCAACATATTTTCAACTCAGGATCATGCAGCCGCTTACATTGCTTCCAAAGGCATTGCGGTATATGCGTGGAAAGGTCAGACCGTTGAAGAAGGCGACTGGTGTGTTGAGCAAACCATTCTTAAAGATGGTCAGCCATGGGATGCCAACATGCTGCTGGATGACGGCGGCGACTTGACCAACATGGTGCACAACAAATATCCACAGATGCTGGACAGCATTAATGGCATCACCGAAGAAACCACCACCGGTGTACTGCGTCTGCTGGAAATGCTGGACGCTGGAAAGCTGAAAGTGCCCGCCATTAACGTCAACGACTCTGTCACCAAAGCCAAAAACGACAACAAATACGGTTGCCGCCACAGCTTGAACGACGCCATCAAGCGCGGCACGGATATGCTGTTGTCCGGCCGTCACGCGCTGGTAGTCGGTTATGGCGATGTGGGCAAGGGTTCAGCTCAGAGTCTGCGCCAGGAAGGCATGATTGTAAAAATCAGCGAAATCGATCCCATCTGCGCCATGCAGGCATGTATGGACGGTTTTGAAGTGGTATCCGCCTACATAAACGGCAACAACACCGGCAAACTGGAAGATGTTGACCGCGCGCTGCTGGGCAAAGTGGATCTGATTGTCACCTCCACCGGCAACATTGATGTCTGTGACAAAAATATGTTGCAGGCGCTAAAGTCAGGCGCGGTGGTTTGCAACATCGGTCACTTCGACAATGAAATTGATACCCAGTACATGCGTAACAACTGGACTTGGGAAATGGTTAAACCACAGGTACATAAAGTGTACCGTGCAGATCCTGAAAAAAATCCAGATAACTATCTGTTGCTGTTGTCAGAAGGCCGTCTGGTCAACCTTGGCAACGCCACAGGACACCCTTCGCGCATTATGGATGGTTCGTTCGCCAATCAGGTGATTGCACAGATACATATGTACAAGCAGGGTTTTGCCAGACTACCCGCAGAACAGAAAAAGCAACTGCTGCGCGTTGAAGTTCTGCCGAAAAAACTCGATGAACAAGTCGCGGCGCTGATGGTGCAGGGTTTTGGTGGTGTAGTGACCAAGTTGACTAGCTCACAAGCTAAATACATCAACGTTAAAGTAGAAGGCCCTTTCAAGCCGGACAGCTACAAGTACTGATTGTCTAGAGCAGGCTCAGAGCAAAACGTGGCGGGTGTCACACACCGGCCACGCTTACAGGAAATATTATGGACAAACACAACAACGATCCACGCTTCAGTTTTGAGTTTTTCCCGCCACGCACCGACGTGGGTGTGGAAAAACTGCGTGATGTGCATCGTGAACTGGCAGCACTGGAACCGGATTTTTTTTCCGTCACTTACGGTGCCGGCGGATCAACCCGGGACGGTACACGCCAGACAGTCACTGCGGTTAAACAGGCGGGCTCGGATGTCGCACCCCATTTGTCGTTTGGCGGTTCCTCAAAAGAGGACATAGCAAGTTTGCTGATCGATTATAAAAATATGGGCATCAATCGCCTGGTTGCCCTGCGTGGTGATATTCCGTCAGGCACTGGTGTTGCTTCACAGTATTTCTATGCTAACGAACTCATCGAGTTTGTGCGCAAAACAACCGGCGATCACTTTCATATTGAAGTGGCCTGTTATCCGGAGATTCATCCCCAGTCCGATTCCTATGACAGCGACCTGAAGTATTTTAAAAACAAGGTTAATGCGGGCGCCGACAGCGCGATCACGCAGTATTTTTATAACCCGGACGCGTACTTTTATTTTGTGGATGCCTGCCGTAAAGCGGGTATCAACATCCCGATTGTGCCCGGCATCATGCCCATCACCAACTTCACCAGTCTGCAACGTTTCAGCAACAACTGTGGCGCAGAAATCCCGCGCTGGATTCGGCAGCGCTTACAAGCCTATGGCGATGACAGCAACAGCATTCGTGACTTTGGTATCGAAGTTGTACAGACACTTTGTGAAAACCTGCTGGCTGGCGGCGCGCCGGGTCTGCACTTTTACACCATGAATCAGACTGAACCGGTGCGGCAGATCTGGCAACAATTGGGCCTGCGCACCCGATAAGGACACACGTCATGCGACTAAGCCGGCTGTATTGTGAGTCAGACTTGTGTGCAGAAGCGTTGCTGACCTTGGGTGAGGATCACGCCCACTATCTGGGCAAGGTCTTGCGGGTGAAGCCCGGTCAGATGCTCGCGCTGTTTAATGGGCGCGATGGCGAGTTCAGCGGCGAAATCATCAGCATCGGCAAGCGAGACCTGCAGGTCAAACTTGGCAGTGCCTGTAATCGACAACCCGAACAACTGCTGCCTGTGCATATTGGCCTGGGTTTGTCGCGAGGCGAGCGCATGGATTACGCCATCCAGAAAGCCACGGAGCTGGGTGTTACACACATCACTCCCTTGTTCACCGAGTTCAGCGAGGTTCGGCTGGACTCTGATCGCGCAGACAAGCGTACCTCGCATTGGCAAAAAATCGCCATCAGCGCCAGCGAACAATGTGGTCGCTGCACGGTGCCTGAGATTATCAATCCTGTGCCGGTAAAAGAATGGATTTCCCAAGTGCCGAGGGGGCAAGGGTTCACGCTGGATCATACCGGCACTGCGGGCTTTATTGGCGATCGACCGCCCGTAGTATTTCTGCTGATCGGGCCGGAGGGTGGCACCAGTGACGACGAAAAACAGCTGGCCAACCGTGCAGGATTTACCATGGTGCGTCTGGGCCCACGTGTATTACGCACAGAAACGGCACCTGTTGTGGCATTAACGGCGCTGCAGTTGCGCTGGGGAGATTTTTAACCAAAAAAAAGCGCCCATACGGGCGCTTTAAAAAATTTCCTTGGGGGAAAACAGTGCCGGCGATGACCGGCACTCACTACTCACTGCAACCAATTTGAATCTTTGGATTAACCTTTAAACTTACTTGGTGAATTCCGGGTAAGCTTCCAGGCCGCACTCAGCGATATCCACGCCCTGATCTTCTTCCTCAGCAGTCACCCGCAGACCCATCACTGCCTTCAGTACCATCCACACGATCAGGCTTGCACCAAACACCCAGACAAAGATGGTTGCTGCGCCAACAATCTGGCCGAAGAAGGTAGAGTTACTATTAGTGATTGGCACCAGCAGCAGACCGAGCAGACCACAAGCACCGTGCACAGAAATCGCACCGACCGGGTCGTCGATTTTGATCTTGTCCAGCGCAAGGATACTGAACACCACCAGCACACCCCCAATCGCACCAAACAGGGTTGCCTGCAGAGCAGTAGGCGTTGAAGGTTCGGCGGTGATCGCCACCAGACCCGCCAATGCTCCGTTAAGGATCATGGTGAGGTCAGCTTTGCCGAACAGCAGACGTGCAGTCACCATGGCGGCCAGCAGGCCACCTGCAGCAGCGGCGTTGGTGTTGAGGAATACCATGGCAACGGCGTTCGCGCTGCCAACGTCTGCCAGTTTCAGTACAGAACCGCCGTTGAAGCCGAACCATCCCATCCACAGAATAAAGGTACCCAGTGTTGCCAGCGGCAGGTTTGCACCAGGAATCGCTCGTGTGCTGCCATCAGCGCCGTATTTGCCCTTGCGTGCTCCTAGCAGAAGTACTCCAGCCAATGCAGCAGAAGCGCCTGCCAGGTGAACAATGCCTGAGCCGGCAAAATCGACAAACCCAAGATCGCCCAGCGTGTAGAGGCCAAATACTGCGTTGCCACCCCATGTCCATGAACCTTCCATCGGGTAGATCACGCCGGTCATCACAACTGCAAACGCCAGGAAGGCCCACAGTTTCATGCGCTCAGCGACAGCACCCGAGACAATTGACATAGCGGTTGCGACAAACACAACCTGGAAGAAGAAATCGGAAGCGTCAGAATAGACTGCGCCGCCATTAAAGCCTTCTTCAGCTTTGGATGCCAACGCCGTTGCAACAAGATCATCGCCGCCGGCAATTCCCGACAGAAAGTACGTGCCGCCGTACATAATCGCGTAACCACACACCAGATACATGGTGCAGGAAATGCCATACAGCGCGATGTTTTTGGTCAGAATTTCAGTTGTGTTTTTGGAGCGAACCAGACCTGCCTCGAGCATCGAGAAGCCTGCTGCCATCCACATAACCAGTGCGCCACACACCAGAAAGTAGAAGGTGTCCATCGCGTACTGCAGTTCAAAAATTTGGTTTTCCACCTTGATATCCTCCGCTTGAGAGCTAATTCAGCTGCTAGACAGCAGCCTCGCCTGTTTCACCCGTTCTGATTCGGATTACCTGCAGCAGGTCCGATACAAAAATTTTGCCGTCACCAATTTTTCCAGTGTTGGCCGCCTTGGTAATCGCTTCCAGCGTCTGATCAAGCAGGTCATCACTGATTGCTACTTCGATCTTCACCTTGGGGAGGAAATCCACCACGTATTCAGCGCCACGATACAGCTCGGTGTGACCCTTTTGACGCCCGAAACCTTTTACCTCTGTTACTGTGATGCCCTGCACGCCAATCTCTGAAAGCGCCTCTCGGGCATCATCCAGTTTGAAAGGCTTAATAATCGCCGTTACTAACTTCATGTCTCGCTCCTTGTTTCTGTCAACATAGGTTCTTAAACCTGGGCGCTTGTTTATATCTGCGCCGCCATTTCAGTGCAGATACACCTGCCAGACACTATGCACGGCTCATGCCATGTTAAATTTATGAATATATTTCAATAGATTATGAGTTTTTTGGGCAAAACCTGTGGGATTTGACGTTATCGGGGCAAACATGTAGCACCAGATTGGTGCGATTGATGTGAATCCCGCACTTAAGCTGTGCCGCCCAGATCGGCGGCAGAAAATATGCTATTGTCGGCACGCCCTGCTAATACGCCAGTCAATCTGTCAGCCCATAAAAGGAGAGTGATGATGCTAAACAAACAGATTCTTGATGATATCGCTGAGCAGATTGGTCGACGCCTGCCGCAGC
>CALQJO020000062.1 GCA_943330915.2 Rhodoferax sp. OV413
CATGTTTGACAGAAACAAGGACCGACAGCCTGAAAAAATTGATACTCCTGCGCCGGTAGCTCATGCCATCGACAACTCGTCTACAGCGTATCGTGCACCTGCCGCTGCAACCGGCAAGTCTGCCGTTCTGGGCGCCACCATCCGGGTAAAAGGCGAAATCAGCGGTGATGAAAACCTGCTGATCGAAGGCCATGTTGAAGGCTCCGTCAGCCTGTCAGCGCATGAGTTGTCCATCGGAAAAACTGGCAAGGTACACGCCAACATCACTGCCAGAACCATCCGTATTGATGGTGAAGTTCATGGCGACATTGCTGGAAAAGAGAAGGTGATAGTGTCCAGTACCAGCAACATCAAGGGCACCATTGTTACCCCGAAAATGACCCTGGAAGAAGGCGCACGTTTCAAGGGTACCATTGATATCGACCCCGCCCACGCCAACAGCAGCACCGCGTTCAAACCCACAGCGGACAAACCGGCCTGATGTTGAATACCGCAGAACAGTTCGATGATTCCGGCAGGCAGGTGCTACAAACGCGCCTGATGCCTGACTTGATCGAACAGTTGGCAGGCAACTCGCCGCTGATGGTGCTCGACGTGGGAATAGGCGTCCACGAGACGATTGAGTTTTTTGGCAATCGCCGCTGCCGGCTGCATTTCAGCGCGTTGCACGACAGCTTGCTGACGCCCCCAGCTATCCGTTCAAAAACGCCGTTTGGACAACTACCGAATGCGGATGAGCATGAGACGGCCTTGTACCAGGCGTGGCTGGACAGATTCCGCTCTGCCCTGCAATTTGAACCGGGCACCCGCTTTGACCTCTGCTTATTCTGGGATTTTCTAAACTACCTGGATGATCTGGCGCTCAGGGCATTCGCTGATGCGCTCGCACCCTTCACAGGACCACAGACACTCGGACACGCCTACATTCTGCTGAAGTCGGATGCTGATGTGCTGAACCGGGAGTATGGCCTCAAGGCCGCTGATCAGATTTCGGTCAGGCTTGTGAATGTCGGTACCCCGGCGTTTGTGGCGCGGCCGCATGCCCGGGTGACCTCGATGTTGAAAGGGTTTGTGGTCAAACACAGCGTTCTGCGCCGCGACGGGCTGCTGGAAGCTGCCCTTAAAAGCGGCTGATTACCGCTGTTTCTCCATGTCCGGCTCAGGATTGCGCCTATCCCTGCCAAAATCTGCCTGAAAGACGTGTTCAGCCAACCCCACGCCTGCTTCCGACATGGTCAGATAGGTCTGATCCGCACCAGCCTTCATGATTTTTTCAGCCTCATCGCTGTGCATACTGTGAGAAACAATTAAACCGGCAAAGCCACTTTTGCGCAGTTTCTGCGCGGCAATCACTTTGGCTTCCATTTCATTGATGGTCAGAATGATCGCACTGACACCTGCCAGATCCAGATTTTGCCAGAACACCTGATCTTCTGCGTCTGCAAAAAATACGTTGTGCCCCATCATTTTGTGCATCTGCACACGCGCAGGGTCGGAGTCCAGCGCCACCAGCCGACACTTGTCTTTCAGGTGCTTGTAGGCCGCTGTCCCAGTGCGCCCAAGACCCATAATCAGCACTTCGGCGTCACCCAGTGACACGGGTTGCTCATCAGGATGACGAGTGTTTCGCTCCAGAGGGATCAGACGCGCGGCTAATCGCTCGTACAGCGGGTGCGCATAACGATTCAGCGGCGCACTCACCAGAAATGACAGCGCGGCAGTCAGTGCCAGTGGCACCAGCCACTGCGGCAGCACAATACTGGCAACAATCAGCCCGAATTCACTGTAGTTGGTCAGACTCAGACTCGATAAAAACGCACTGCGCGCCCGCAACCTGAACAGCACAAGCAACAAGAAAAACAGGATGGCTTTGACAGGCAGCAACGCCGTCATCATCAATGCAAACATCCAAGCCTGCGAGTCCGGCAATCCGCCGATACCAATCTGCAGGAAAAAACCGACCAGGAAAAATTCTTTGATGCCCCAGAGGGTTTTGGATAATTCACCGGCCCGCTGATGGCTGGCAAGCAAGGCGCCGAGCACCAATGCACCCAGTTCTGAGCTCAGACCTACGAGCTCAAAGCCGTAACCGCCCACCACCAGCGCCAGCAACAATCCAAACAACAGTTGCAACTCGTCATGACCACTTGCATCGAGCAATTTGAATAAAAGCGGACGCAAAAACGGCAACGTAAACACCAGCAAGGCCCAGATTGAGGGGGAACGGCCCGCTGCCAGACTCACGACTATCAAGGCAATCAAGTCCTGAACAATTAAGATGCCGATGGCCACGCGCCCGTGAAAGGCCCGCAGTTCACGCTTGGCTTCCAACACCTTGGCAGCCAGTACAGTGCTGGAAAACGCCAGTGCCACCGACAACATAAACGCCGTGTAAAAATCCACAGGGAACACCAGCAACAAGGCAGGCGTCATTAACACAACGGAGATAAAAAAATGCAGCAGCACACCGCCTATCACTTCGGGCTTCACAATGATTCGCCAATCAAGCTTTAAGCCGACGGTGAACAGCAACAACAGCACACCCAGATGCGCCACATGATCAAGCACTGCGCCAGCTTCAGCTGGCATACCCAGATCAACGGAATAGGTGGAGATCGCAAAACCGGCGGCCAGATAACCCACCAGAGGGGGTAAACCCATGGTGCGCACGAGCAAACCAATACTGAACGCAAAACCAATCCACACCGCTTCCAGCAACATTCAGTTGATCCTCAGTGGTTTTAATCATGTCATCAGGTATTTTATTCCCGCGACAGCCCGATCAACATGCGCCAGCGTATTGTAGATCCCCGGGCATAACCGCAGTCCACCCGTGCCGGCGCCTGCGATGCCAAACTGCTCATACAACCGGTTCGATAGCGGACCGCCCTGGCCATCCGGTGTCTGCACAACCACCACACCAAAACTCAGGGAAGGCTCCATGGGCGTCACCAGCGACAACCCGAGGTCCGCAACGCCGCTCTTCAGATGCTGAGACAGCTGCACAATACGTTGTTCAACACGGGCGGCTCCGATGCTGTCATGAATACGCGCGGCCACACTTAAGGCAGCGAGCGCTGCGTCATCACGTTGACCCAGCGATTCAAATTTGCGGGCGCCAGTTTGCCGCGTTTGTGCACCAGTGCCCCAACCCGATGCGACCACACCGGGCCAGATGCGGGAGTGCTGATCGGACCTGATGTACAACAGCCCTACTTCTCTGGGCCCCATGTACCACTTGTGAGCACTGGCGGTGAATGAATCCATACCCAGTGCTGCCAAGTCCAGTGCCATGGCGCCCCAGGTCTGCGCGCCATCCACGTGCACATAGATACCGCGGGCTTTGGCGGCCTGCACCAGTTCAGCAACTGGCAAACGGATACCACTGACATTGGACACATGGGTAATGGCTAACACTCGTGTGCGATCAGTGAACTGTGCAACAAAAGCCTCCAGCAATTGCTGCGGATCGCGCAGATCAGCGGGCGTCGCAACGCTTACCACCCTGAATCCAAAACGCGCTGCACGCACTTGCCAGGCCACATGGTTGGTCGGGTGATTTTCATCCCAGATGATGACATCGTCGGCGGCGGTCAGATCCAGACCGTTGCTGATGATGTTGTTGGCTTCACTGGTGTTACGCACCAGAGCAATCTCATCCGCGCTGACATTCAGTTGCGCGGCGACCAGCGCGCGCGAGTTTTCCAGCAGACCCGAGAACTTGCTGCGATTGTTAAAGGAGCAATCCTGATCAATATCTGCCGTCAGAAACGCCACCTGTTCAGCGACTGCCCGGAACGAGGGGCACAGATTGGCAGCATTCATCGGCACGGTGGAATCTGGAAAAGAAAACTGCTCACGCACCATCTGCCAGTAATCTTCACCGGTCACGGCTTGACTGAGCTGCTCTGTTACAGACGCCTGTGCTGTTACGGCCTCCTGCGCAGTCGCCAACCGTGATGACAGTGCACCGGCTCCCAGCATCAGGGCACCCGAGCTTTTCAGACTGCGGCTGAGAAACAGGCGACGACTGAGATCAGCGGCATTCTTGATGTTATTCATGGCGCAGCGGCCTCTAAGTCAGCAACCAGCCGGCCACCTACCCATGTTTTGGCCACTTTTGTTTTCCAGATTTCGGTGGGCTCAACCGCAAACATGTCTTGGTCAACCAAGATAAAGTCCGCCTTTTTACCGGGCTCCAGGGTGCCCAGTTGATTTTCCTGATGGGCAGCAAAGGCACCATCCAGCGTAAAACTCAGCAAGGCTTCTTCGGGTGTCATGCGCTCCTCCGGAAACCAGCCGCCGGGGGGCTCATTGTTCTGATCCTGCCGGGTAATCGAGGCATGCAGCCCAAAAAACGGATTGGCCGGCTCCACGGGAAAGTCCGAGCCGTTGGCAATAATGACGCCGGTATCCAGCAATTTACGCCAAGCATAGGCGCCGAGGATTCGCACCTCACCGAGGCGATCCTGTGCCATGTTTTTATCACTGGTGGCGTGCATGCCCTGCATGGACGGGATGACGCCGAGAGTGTTAAAACGCAGAATATCCTCGTAGCGCAGAATTTGTGCATGCTCGATACGATGGCGCTGGTCGCGGGTATTGGTGTTCTGAATCAAGGCTTCAAAGTTGTCCATCACAATCATGTTGGCGCCATCACCAATGGCATGCACGTTGACCTGGAAACCGGCAAGCATGGATTGGTTCATCAGCTGTGTCAGGCGCTCCGGGGTGATCTGCAACAGCCCACGATGCCCGTGCATATCGGTGTAATCATCATTCAGATAGGCGCCGCGGCTGCCCAGCGCGCCGTCTGCAGAGATTTTCACACTGCGCACCGAGAAGGTACCGTCTTCGCTGAGAAAATGCCCCTCGGCCAGGCGCTCAGCCAATTGAGGATCAAGCCCTGCCAGCATGGCATACACACGGATCGGCAAAGGCCCTTCGGCCAACAATTCCTTGTATGCCTGCAATGTTGTGCTGTTGACACTGGCATCGTGCACACTGGTCAAACCTTCCGCGGCCAAGGCTTCCATCGCACGGCGCAGCGCCAGCTTCTGATCTTCAAGACTGGGCTGGGGGATGTGCTGGGTAATAAAACGCATGGCGTTATTCACAAAGGTGCCGGTCGGACGACCTTCGGCGTCGCGGATGATCATGCCACCATCCGGGTCCGCAGTCGTCGCGTCAACACCGGCCAGCTCAATGGCGGCGCGGTTGGCCCAGCCCGCATGTCCGTCAACGCGGCTGAACCACATCGGTACATCAGAATTGGCAGCTTCCAAGGCAGCGGCTGATGGAAATTCATTACTGTCCCATAACACCTGATTCCAGCCACGGCCCTGTATCCACTGCAAACCGGGATTCGCCTGCTGAAACTCGATGACGCGCTGCACCGCCTCGGCTTCCGACTGCGTGCCCGTCATATCCACGCGCAACAGACTCAGCCCGTAGTTAAGAATATGACCATGTGAATCAATCAGTCCCGGCAACAGGGTTTTGCCTTCGCCATCCACCCGAATCAGTGAGTCATCGCTTGGCAAGGGCTCATCGGCACTGAACACGCGGTCAATGGTGTCACCGGTAAACTGCAGGGCACTGAACTGCACCAGTTCACGAGCGCTGTTCATTGTGTAGCCGTTCACATTGGTCAGTATTGTTGAGATCGCTGGGGTTGAGGTCTGCGCGTCTGACTGCGCCACCAGGAGCTGGCTATAGATCGCGCTGGCTGCAAGAGTGACGCCTAGCAGGAAGGATTTCTGAAGTCGCATGATGTTTTTCCATCTTGTTGTGTTGTACTGACCACAGTGTACCCAGATCACCAATAGTCGTATATGGCAAAGACCGGCGTTATACTCGCCGAAAACAACAACCCACGAGCAACACCCATGACGCATTCAAATCTGCTACTCCGAACACTTGTCGCCGGCCTGCTGGCCAGCTCTCTCAGCATCTGTGCCAACAACGCAGTGGCCACCGAATTGACCTTGGTCAGATTTGGTCCTCCGGGTGAGGAAAAACCCGGTCTGATTGACGACCAACAACAGATCCGCGATTTATCCGCTCACCTCGACGACATCACCCCGGATCAGTTATCCGACGAAAGTCTGGCCCGCATCGCACAGATTCCGGTCAACTCACTGCCGGTGGTCAGCGGCAACCCGCGCCTGGCTGAGCCGGTCACCGGCGTGCAGAAAATCATCGCCATCGGATTCAACTATGTTGATCACGCGGCGGAAATGGCGGTTGAACTGCCCACGGAGCCGCTGGTCTTCATGAAATCAGTGACGGCCATTTCCGGACCTTTTGAACCGGTGTTACAGCCCCGCGGCGTCACCAAACTCGACTATGAAGCGGAACTGGTCGTTGTGATCGGAAAAAAAGCTCAGTACGTCAGTGAGGCCGATGCGTTTGATTACATCGCCGGTTACAGCACTGGCAATGATGTCTCAGAACGCGCTTTCCAGCGTGAACGCGGCGGCCAGTTTGTCAAAGGCAAAAGCGCTGACACCTTTGCACCCTTTGGTCCATGGCTGGTCACCCGCGACAGCATAGAGGATGTGCAGAACCTGGCAGTCTGGTCAGAAATCAATGGCGAAATGCGCCAGCAAGGCAATACCAGTCAGATGGTGTTTGGGGTTGCTCACATTGTTAGCTACCTCAGTCAGTTTATGACCCTGATGCCCGGTGATCTGATTTATACCGGCACACCCCAAGGCGTTGGTGACGCCATGATTCCGCCGCAGTATCTGCAGCCCGGCGATGTGGTACGCATTGGCGTGGAGGGCATGGGTGACATGCAGCAGGTCATATTGCCACCCAAATGACACCAGCCATCAATCTGGCCCGTAAAGCGGGCATCAAACACCTTATCCACGAGTACAGGCACGACCCGGCTCACACCTCCTATGGGCTCGAGGCTGCTGAAAAGATGGGAGTCGAGCCGGCACGTGTGTTCAAGACGCTGATTGTGGCCACTGACACCAAAGAATTACTGGTTGGCATTGTGCCGGTCACTGCCCAGTTGAACATGAAACAGATTGCCAAAGCAGCCGGCGCAAAAAAAGCAGCGATGGCGGCCGCTGCTGATGTCCAGCGCAGCAGCGGCTACGTGCTGGGCGGCGTCAGCCCGCTGGGGCAGAAAAAAGCCCTGCGTACGTTTATAGACAATTCGGCACAAGGCTTTGATACGGTGTTTGTCAGCGCCGGGCGGCGCGGACTGGAAATTGAACTGTCAGCAGCAGACCTCACACTGCTGACCAAAGGAACGGTTACGGCCATTGCTGACGACGAACAGTAAACACCCTGTCAGCTGCTCTGCCGGCCAAAATCAATCTTTACGCGTGTACCCAGTCCCGCCGTGCTGCTCAGACTGATCGTCCACTGAAAGCGATCACACAGCCGCCGCACCAAGTCCAGACCCATGCCGGTTCCGTGTTCTTTGGTGGAATAATTGCGTTCAAACACCTGTTCCAGTTTATCCGCGGCAATACCTTCACCGGTGTCCTCAATGCTCAGGCAGGTGCCATGCAGGCGGATAATAATGGTGCCGTTGATGGTGTGTTCAATCGCATTGCGAAACAGATTGCTCAGAGCCATCTGCACAATACTTTCACTTTGATCCAGCAACAGATCGCCGTCTAACTGTTGATGCAACACAATCGAACGCGCCTTGAGCTGGGCATCATGATCTTCGACCAGACGGCTGATGACACGGGTCAGTTGCGCTCGCTGACTGCTCTGTACCGGACGAGCATCCTCGCGCGACAACAGCAGGCTGACTTCAATAAAACCCAGCATCTCATGACAAGCCCGCGCAATGCGCTGCAAGGTGCGCTGGAAGGAGACGGGTTGCGTTGCAGACTGGGATTCCAGAACTTCAACAGCACCCATCACCACCGACAGCGGGGTCCGCAGCTCATGACTGGCCGCCACCGCAAAATACTTTTCACGTTCAACAAAGCGGTCAAGGCGCTCCAGATACTGGTCAAAGGCGCGAGCAATACGGGACACTTCGCTGCCATAGGAGCCAGATGCCACACGCACCCCGCGTTGATCAGGCCGGATGGCAGAGAGTTGCTGAGTCAATGCTTGCAGTGGTGACAACACTGCCAGCGATGCACGGTAACCGGCAAACGTCGCCACCAGCAGCACCAGCAACACACCGGCGGCCAGCAACTGCAGCAGCCAGTGCTCCTGCAGCTCCCATTCGGTAATGTCCTGACTCAGTACCACCGGCCCGGTGGCCGCCCTGCGCACTTCCACCTGAAAATAGCGGTCATTAACCCGCACACTGTGGTGAGACCCTTCCGCCAGCGCAACAAAGGCGTCTGGCATATCAACCAGTCTGGCACCGTAATACAGATGCCAGTCACTGAGCAGACTGTCATCGAACTGCGCGGGACCACCCGGAGACTGCATAATCAGTGTGAGCTGATCAGAGACCATATGACTGAATGCAACGGCTTCCAGGCGGACTTTAATCTCCCAGATGACACCCACAAACAAGGTGCTGATGACCGTTACCAACAGCACAATCGCCAGCATCACTCTGGCTCGCAAACTGAGTTGCGCAATCATCGTATGTCCCCCTGTGCGCACAGGCGGTAACCAATGCCATGCACGGTGTGAATGAGTTTTTCGGTAAAAGGCTTGTCAACGATCATCCTCAGCGCGTAGATGTGCGTTCTGAGTATGTCATTATCCGGCGGACTGTCACCCCAGACGTGCTGCTCTAACTCCTCGCGGGTGACGACCCGGTGGGAGTTACGCATCAACAGTTCCAGAAGCCGCCGCTGCACCGGATTGAGTTCAAGGTTTACCCCCGCCCGCTGCGCCTGTCGGGTGTCGACTGTGTAGGTCAGGTTGTCAACCGCCAGGTTTGTCAGTGCCGAGCGTTGCACACCGCGCTTGACCAACGCGTTTAATCTCGCCTCCAGCTCCTTGATCGAGAAGGGTTTTACCAAATAGTCGTCAGCGCCGGCTGAAAAGCCTTCCAGCTTGTCATCCAGCTGATCACGGGCCGTCAACATCAGCACCGGCGTGGTGACTCCCCATTGCTGTCGCAGCTGCTGGCACAACTCGAAACCATTCATGCCGGGCAGCATCACATCCAGCACAATCACATCAAAACCCGCAGCGGTGGACTGGCCACTCAGATGCGCCGTGGCCAAAGCAAGACCTGCCGTTCCGGTGGACGCAAAGTCGAGTGTATGCCCCATCGGTTCCAGGTAGTCTGCAATATTGGCAGCGATGTCGCGATTGTCTTCGATCACCAGAATGTTCATCTGCCCGTTGGTTACCTCTGCTGTTTGCACGCAGTATGCGCGCGGGAATGCAAAAAAATTGTCAACACCGGTTCTCGCGGGGTTCCGGGAGTTCGCGGGGGTCCGGGAGAGTCCGCGGGGGTCCACGAGAGTCCGCTCGTCTGTCAATTTACGCTTTTTAACGCAGCTCGTCGGCTTTTCGACAAAATTTCGACATCTGAACACCTAAGCTGGGCGCCTGATGATAACTGCGGAGTAACTGAACGTGACCGGCCAATTTTGCAGACTTCCCTGCCTGACACTGGCACTGGCGATAGCCCTGTCTGTCAGTCAAACCCTTGCTCAGACGGTTGAACATCCGCCTGAGCATCCTCCCTTGCAAAAGAGCGCAGACATCGACTTTGCGGATGCGTTTGAGCAGGCGCTGCAACAGGCGCCCGAAGATCTGTTGACACAGTCAGCCCGCGAGCAGGCCAGCAGCGCCCAATCGGTAGCCGAGCGTTGGATTGTCGGGGCACCGGCATGGCAGGGCTCGGTGATCGATGACCGTCTGCTCAGTGATCGTGGACTGCGCGAGCTGGAAACCGGCGTCGCTGTGAATATCTGGCGGCCGGGTGAGCGCAATGCCGCCCGCGCGCGCGGCACAGCCTACCAGCATCGCAGCGCGGCCATGCAAAACTACTTGCGCTGGCTGGTTGCCGGCCGCGTGCGCAGCAATCTGGCAGCACTGGAACTGGCGGATCTGCAACACGCGGCAGCCCTGCAGGCACAGCAGGATGCCTTGCAGCTGCTGGAGACCACCGGGCGTTTGCAAAGCGCCGGTGCGCTGTCGGCACTGGATGTTCTGCAGGCGGAAAGCCTGTGGCTGCAAAAAGGCGCTGAGGTGCTGGATGCCAATGCCGCCCTGGTCGATGCCGAACGTTCATGGCAAGTACTGACCGGGCTGAGCACGCGTCCCGAGCGTGCGCATCAGGAAACCCGTTACACCCTCGAAGAGATTACGGCTGAGCATCCACTGCTGGTGCTAAGGCTCAGTGAAGTCACTCTCAGTCAACGCAATGTCGATGAGGCCGAGCGCAATGCCAAAGGCAGCCCGAACATCAGTGTGGGCGTGCGCCGCGAACGCGGCGACTGGCAACAACCCTATATCAACAGTGTCGGCGTCAGTGTGTCCATCCCTATCACCAGTCGTGCCGTGGTTGCCTCCAGCAGCAGCGATGCCCGCGCCGCCAGCGTTAACAGTGAACTGGCCCACCTTCAGGATCTGCGCGCACTGACTGCACAGTTACACGAGGTTGAACATGAACTGTTTACCCTGATCCAGGCACTACCGCTTACTGAGCGGCAGGTTCAGGTCAATCAGCAACAGTGGCAGATGGCACAGACAGCATTTGATGTCGGTGAAGCCGATCTCACGCACGTGATGATGGCCATGCAGCGCGCCCAGGACAGCGCGCGTGACTATCAGCAACAGCTGCTGCGCCAGCAACATCTTAATTCCGAATACAACCAGATCATTGGAGTGCTGCCATGAAATCCTTCAAACCTCTGATACTTGCACTGATGATGCCGGTGATGGTGACGACCGCCCACGCCCAGAGTGCAATTACCCTGACGCCTGATGACCTGCAGCGGATGGCCATTGTGTTTGCACCGGTGCAAGCGGTTGCCGGCAGCGACGGCGATCGGGTTCCGGCGACGGTGATCACTCCGCCCAACGTGTCCGCCACCCTCAATGCGCTGTTTGAAGGTCAGTTGCAGAGCTGGCATGTGGAAACCGGTGCCGAGGTCAGTGCCGGTCAGTTACTGGCAACCCTGCGCAGTGAAGATCTGCTGCAGGCACAGCAGGTTTTTCTGGACGCCCTCATTGCACTCAGTCACGCAGATGCAGCGCTGGCCCGAGACCAACGTCTGTTTGATGAAGGCATAATTGCCGGGCAACGGCTGCAATCCAGCAACCGTGACCGACAACTGGCCGCGGTGGCTGAATCCAGCGCCCGCCGCCGGCTAAGCTCTGCAGGCATCAGCCCCAGTGAACTGGCGGCACTACAAAGTGGCAGCAATTCTCTTGGGCAGTATCAGTTAACTGCACCTGCCGCCGGCATTGTCAGTGAGCGTCTGGTGGCCGCCGGCGCACAGATTGCAGACGGTGACGCGCTGATGGCCCTGCGCAGTGCTGACGCCCTCTGGGTCAGCGCACGGGTGCCGGCGCGTATCGCCGGCAATCTGACGACTGGCAGCAGCCTCACACTGGCAGATCTGCAGGCGACACTGACACTGCGTCAGCAGGACCGCCAGATCGACAGCACAACCCAAACAGTGGGCATACTGGCGGAGTTTGATGCGGGCAGCACCGCAGCCCTGATGCCTGGCCAGATGGTGACACTGGTACTGCCACCGTCACAGCGCGGCGTGCGCGTTCCGGCGGAAGCCGTGGTGCACTCCGGTGAGGAAACCACCGTCTATGTGCGCACTGCCAGCGGCGCAGAAGCCAGAATTCTGCAACTGACACCGTCGGGCCGGCATTACATCGCGGCAGACGGACTCGCGGCCGGCGAAGACCTGGTGGTCCAGGGCGCAGCCGTGCTCAAAGGCATTCAATTGGGTCTTGGAGGCACAGAATAATGCTGGCTAAACTGGTTCAGCTTTCTCTCAGCCAGCGCCTGTTGACCGGTCTGCTGGCTCTGCTGCTGGCAGGCTTCGGCACCCGCGCTTTGCTGCAGTTGCCCATCGATGCCTTTCCGGACATCTCACCCACACAGGTGAAAATCATCATCAAAGCCCCGGGTATGACACCGGAGGAAGTGGAGTCGCTGATCACCCAGCCCATTGAGGTTGAACTGCTGGGCATTCCGCGCAAAACCATTCTGCGCTCGATTTCCAAATATGCCTTGAGCTCCATCACCCTGGACTTTGAGGAAGGCACCGACATTTACTGGGCGCGGCAACAGGTCAGCGAACGCATCGGCAATGTCTGGGAAAACCTGCCCGGGGATATCAGCGGTGGTCTTGCGCCAATGAGCACACCGCTGGGCGACATGTTTATGTTCACCATTGAAAGTGACACGCTGACGCTGGAGCAAAAGCGCTACCTGGTTGACTGGGTGATCCGTCCGGCACTGCGCACGGTGCCGGGCGTGGCCGATGTGAATGCCCTTGGCGGTTTTGTACGCACGTATGAAGTGACACCAGACCCAGCGGCAATGTCGCAGCTCAACGTGGACACCGATGCCTTAATTTCCGCATTGGAACTCAACAACAAAAATGACGGTGCCGGACGTATTGATCAGGGCGAAGAAGCCATGCTGATCCGTGTGGCAGGTGCGATCAGCCAGATTTCCGACATTGAAAACATACAGGTGCGTTCCGCCTCAGGAGTGCAGGTGCCGTTGTCACAGGTAGCCACCGTGGCCATTGGCGCGCTGGAACGCTATGGCTCGGTCACCGCTGATGGCGCGTCTGAAGCGGTACAGGCACTGGTGATTGGCCTGGCGGGAGCCAATGCCCGCGAAGTGGTTGCCGCCGTAAAAAACAAACTCGCGGATATTGAAGCCACACTGCCGCAAGGCACACATACGGAGGTTTTTTACGACCGCAGTGTGCTGATTGAAGGCGCGGTAAACACCGTGTCCATGGCGTTGATTGAGGCCGTGGTACTGGTCGTTGTGTTGCTGGTGTTGTTCCTCGGAAACATCCGCGCCGCCATCACCGCCGCCATGATTCTACCCTTGTCAGCACTGGTGACCTTTTTGCTGATGAACAGCATGTCGATGAGTGCCAACCTGATGAGTCTGGGTGGCCTGGTGATTGCTATCGGTATGTTGGTGGACTCCGCCATTGTGGTGGTGGAAAACATCGTGTCGTCGATGAGCCATCACAACAAAAACACGCGACTACCACGTCTGCACATCATTTACCGTGCGGTCAAGGATGTGGCGGCACCGGTCACCGCGGGCATCCTGATTATCATCATTGTGTTCTTGCCGCTGCTGACACTGGAAGGACTGGAAGGCAAACTGTTTGGCCCGGTGACCATGACCATTGTGTTTGCACTGATTGGCTCACTGGTATTGTCGTTAACGGTGATTCCGGTGATTGCCTCGTTCCTGATCAAGGCTGAGGGGCATGAAGAGCCCTGGCTGGCCAGAACGCTGCTCAGTATCTATCAACCGCTGTTGATCAAAGCCTTGGCCAAACCTGCGTATGTGCTGGTACTGGCGGCTGCGCTGCTGGGCGTGACGGCGGTGATTTTTCCTCTGGTGGGCAAAACCTTTATGCCCACCATGGATGAAGGCGACATCATCATTCAGGTAGAAATGATTCCATCCATCAATCTGGAAACCTCAACAGAACTGGTGCTGCAAGTCGAAAAGGCATTGCTCAGCGAGGTTCCGGAAATCCTGCGCGTGGTCTCGCGCACCGGCTCTGATGAAATTGGTCTGGACCCGATGGGGCTCAATGAAACCGATATTTTCCTGCACCTGAAACCCCACAGCGAATGGGAAGTGCGCACCAAAGCCGAACTGGAAGAAAAGCTGCGCAACGTGATGGATAAGTTTGTGGGGATCAACTATGGCTTCACTATGCCCATCGACATGCGCATTTCGGAAATGCTTACCGGTTCACGCGGCGATGTTGCCATCAAACTGTTCGGGCCTGACCTGAATGCGCTGAATGAGTTTGCCCAGCGCATTTCCGATACCGTGTCGGGTGTGCCGGGTGCCATTGATACCACGGCAACACTCAATGAAGGTGCACAGTATCTGCAAATCAGCATCGACCGGCAGCGTGCGGGTCAACTGGGGCTCAACGCTGATCAGTTACAACGGCGCCTGCGCGCGCAGATCGAAGGCCTGCAGGCTGGCACGGTGATTGAAGACGGCGCCCGCATCGCGCTGATGATACGCTTTGACAAAGTACGTGGTGATGGCCTGGCGCTGTTGCGCAACAACCTGATCAACCTGCCCGATGGCGGATTTATACCACTGGCCGATGTCGCTGATATCCGCCGGGTTGAAGGCCCGGTGGTTATCAACCGCGAAAACAGCCAGCGTTTTGCGGTGATCCGCACCAATGTCGAGGGCCGCGATCTGGTGGGTTTTGTGGATGAAGCGCGCAACATGATTGATCAGCAGATGGACCTGCCCGAAGGTTACACGCTGGAATGGGGCGGCGAGTTTGAGAATCAGCAACGCGCCGCTGCACGACTCGGCCTGGTGATTCCGGTGGCCCTGTTACTGATTGCATTGGTGTTGTTTATGACCTTTCATTCGGTCAAACAGACACTGATTATTCTGTCCAATATCCCCTTTGCCATGACTGGCGGACTGATTGCCCTGTGGCTGACCGGCGAGTTTCTGTCAGTGCCAGCCTCAGTCGGTTTTATTGCGCTGCTGGGCGTCGCGGTTCTGAACGGTGTGGTGATGGTGTCGCACTTTAACCATCTTGCTGACAAAGGACTGGATCTGGCGCATGTGGTGCAGGAAGGTGCCATGCGTCGTTTACGACCGGTGATGATGACCGCCACGATTTGTGCCATCGGTCTGGTAC
>CALQJO020000063.1 GCA_943330915.2 Rhodoferax sp. OV413
TATATCCCTGTTCCCGAACAAGGGCAACCGCTTCATCTTTAAACTGATCGGGATATGTTTTGTGCGTACGTATTTGACCCATAATGACACCTCAATAACTGACAAATATTGTCGCTTATTAAAGTGTCCGGTTCCATTAGACCAGAACAAAGTGGGTGGGGGTTAGTATCAGGAGAGATTGATTCGCGATCCGCCATCGCGGATCGCTCACCCTTTCAGGGCAGCCTGGCGGCTGTCCAAAACGCTGCGCGTTTTGTCGAACTGGGGAGTTCTCACTTCCGGATACAGGACAAAGAAAAAGGGGACAACCGCTTGCGCTGTTGTCCCCTTTTCCTTTGTTGGTGCACCCGGAGAGATTCGAACTCCCGACCAAGTGGTTCGAAGCCACCTACTCTATCCAGCTGAGCTACGGATGCGTAACTGTTGATGTTTTTTAACTGCTTCACTGTCATCGTCAGTGATTTCACGTCCCTGTGCCGGTGGTTTTTGGCCACCGGGCTGATCAGGGGCGCGATTATACACAGCTGTTTGTGGAGTACGCCAGAGCGAATTTTGGGCTGCTGGCGTACGGCGGTTATCAGTTGACGGTGATGGAGCGGATGATGGCCTGGCCGCGGACGACGGCCATGTCGGTGCCGGCGGGCAGGGTCAGACCGGTGTCGAAGTCGCTGGCGCGGGCGGCGGGGATGTTGTTAACGGTGAAGATGCGGCGTTCGAGTTGGCCGCCGACGTTGCCTTGGAGTTCGAAGGTGATGCTGGCCAGGGGGACGGGGGCGCGGTTTTGGACTTGGAGGATAAGGCGGCCGCTTGGGTCCAGGTAGACGCCGGATTGGACGTAGGTGGCGGGGTTGTCGGGCACGTCAAGGCGCAGGAAGGCGGCTTGGGCTTGGGCGCCCATGTCGCCGGGGGCGGCGGCGGCCATCTGGAAGTATTGTTTGGCGCCGGCGCGGTCGTTGGAGTCGAGCGCCAGAGTGCCGAGTTCGTTGGCGGCGATGGCGGTGGGCAGCAGGTCAACGCTGGCTTGTAAGTCTTCGCGAGCGCGGTTGCGGTTACCTTGGCGTGAATAGGCCATGCCGCGGCCTAAGTAGTAGTCGAAGTAGGCGTCGTCGCGGGCGAGTGCGTTGTTGTACAGGTCAATGGCGGTGTCGTAGCGGCGTTGCATGAGGGCGATGTCGGCTTTGAGGCCGTAGAAGCGGGCTTCGTTGGGCAGCAGGGCAATGGCTTCGTCAAGTTTGCGTTCGGCGTCTTCGATTTTGTCGTCGGCGATGAGCTCCTGGGCTTCGTCAAAGGCGTCGTAGGCGGGTTTGCTGGCCATCAGGCTGGCGGTGCGTTGTTGGTAGCGGTCGGCGCCGGTCTCGCCGCCGGTGAACCCTTCGGCGCGCAGTTCGTTGACCAGTTGTTGGTTGTTTTGTACGCGTTCTTGTGATGCTGGGTGGCTGGAGAACAGGCCTTCCAGCCAGCCGGGGGCGTTGCCTTCGGAGAGTCTGACAAAGGCTTCCTGTAGGCCAACAGCGCCTTGGGGGTCGTAGCCGGCCTGGGCCATGTAGCGGGTGCCGTAAAGGTCGGATTCGCGTTCGGCATCGCGGCCGTAGCGGGTTGAAATCAGTTGTGCGCCGAGTTGTGCGCCGCCGACGATGGCGCCGGCGTATTCGTTGTCGGACATGGTTACGGCGGTAACCACCAGTGCGCCTTGCAATAACATGCCGCGTTCAACGGATTGGGCGCCGTGGCGGGCGGCGGAGTGCACCACTTCGTGGCCGAGTACGGCGGCGAGTTCGGCTTCGCTGTTCAGTTCGTACAGCAGTCCGCGGTTGATGGCGATTTTGCCGCCGGGCAAGGCCCAGGCGTTGGGGACGGAGTTGTTGAGTACCACAAATTCGTAGGGCAGCTGGCGGGGGCTGAAGGCCGCGACGCGTTGGCCGACTTCGTTGACGTAGGCGGTGAGCTCGGGGTCAACCTTGAATTGTCCGCCCTGGCTTTGTTGGGACGGGACGTATTGTTCGGCGCCGATGGCGATCTCCTGGCGTTCGGAGATGATGGACAGTTCGCGGTCGCCGGTGACGGGGTTGACGCTGCAGGTGAGCAGCACTGACGCCACGCTGGGCACCGTGATTATTCGCATGAGTGTGCGCACTAGTGTGTTCATTGACAGGACTCCTGAACTGGTTTGGATCAAAACTCGTATCAGTTTCTGATGCGAGGACAGCCGTTTGCAAGACACGTTCTGTTGCAGACCGGCGCTTTAACAGTGCCAGGCAACGAGGTACTATCGCCGGACGAATTCAGGCGCTTTGTGCTCAGTCGCAGCCCGTCACACAATAAGAAAAAATTCAGAATACGCCAACCAATCTACACCATTTGCAAAGGAGAAACCGCGTGATCAGAGTGCTTCTGTTCATGTCTTTGTCGTTTTTGGCGTTTACCAGTGCTCAGGCTCAGAATGCCTCGGCTGAGCGTGGCGCTACCCTCTTCCAGTCTGAATGTGCGCGCTGCCATGTGCAGGCGGATATTGAGATGCGGATCAGTACCAACTGGCTGGGCAAACCGGCTAATGAGCTGCATCAGGAAATCATGAGCACCATGCCGGCGGAAACGCCGGGGTCGCTGAGTCCGGCGCAGTACCTGGATTTAACGGCGTATGTATTGCAGTTGGCGGGGACCACGGGTTCTGTGGAAAACCTCACCATTGCGCAGCTGGCGGACTTTACTATCAATCAGGGTGACACTGCGGAAGGCCCGGATTATCTGCCGTGGGCCAATATCAATGGCGGTTTAAATGCCAACCGTTATTCGCCGCTGGAGCAGATTAATGCCAGCAATGTCAAAGACCTGCAGATTGCCTGGCGCTGGAAGGCGGATAACTTTGGTCCGCGTCCGGAAGGCCTGAACGTCACCTCGCCGATCATGGTGGATGGTGTGTTGTATGCCACCGCCGGCACCACGCGTAACGTGGTGGCCATCGACGCGGAGTCGGGTCAGACGCTTTGGTTCTGGCGCCCGATTGAAGGCGAGCGTTTTGAAGGTTCACCACGCAAGAACTCCGGTAAGGGCGTGGCGTACTGGACGGATGGTGAGCAGAAAGTGATTTTTGTGGTGACGCCGGGCTATTTTATGGCGGCGCTGGATGCCAACACCGGTCAGCTGGTAGAGGGTTTTGCTGATGGCGGCATTCTGGATCTGACGCTGGGGCTGCGTTTGAGCCCGGTGCGTGATGATCTGGATGTGACATTGACGTTTCCGCCGACCATTGTGGGTGACGTGATTGTGGTCGGTGCTGCGCATCAGGTGAGTATGCGTCCGCCGCATGCGGACAATATCAAGGGCGATGTGCGTGCCTTTGATGCGCGTACCGGAGAATTACTGTGGACACACCGCAATATTCCCGGCCCCGGTGACAAGGCTTACGACACCTGGCTGAATGATTCGGCATTGACCACCGGCAACGGCGGTGTGTGGACGGCGATGTCGGCCGACCCGGAACTGGGGCTGATTTACCTGCCGGTGGAAGCCGGTACCGGTGACCGTTACGGCGGCGACCGTCCTGGCAACAACTTGTTTACTACCTCAATTGTGGCGCTGGACTACCGCACCGGGGAGTACAAATGGCACTTCCAGCATATTCACCATGACATCTGGGACTACGACACGCCGTCTACACCCATTCTGGCGGATCTGCCGGATGGCAAAAAAGTGCTGGTGCAGCTGACCAAGCAGGCGTTTGCGTTTGTGCTGGACCGCGCCACTGGCGAGCCGATCTGGGAAATCGAAGAGCGTGCAGTGCCTCAAACGGATGTGCCCGGTGAGTGGACCTCCCCTACCCAGCCGCACCCTACCAAACCGCCGGCGTATGACCGGCAGGGCGTCAGTGATGCCGACCTGGTGAACTTTACCCCGGAAATTCTGGCCAAGGCGCGTGAAGCGGTGAAGCCGTATCGTATGGGTGAGTTTTTTGCGCCTCCGTCCCTGGCGGCAGCTGCCGATGGCACACTGGGTGTCTTGAGTCTGCCCGGCACGCTGGGTGGTTCTAACTGGGAAGGTGGCGCTTACGATCCGGACACTGGCCTGTTGTACATTCCGTCACGCACGGAAGTGGCGGTGTTGTCGCTGGTGCCCGGCGCTGAGTTTTCTACCGTGGACTGGATTCAGGGCCCGGCGCGTACACCCACGGTGGATGGCATCCCCATCATTATGCCGCCGTGGGGTCGCATCACCGCCATGAATCTGAACACCGGTGAGATTGACTGGACCATGGCCAATGCCGACACCCCGGAGCGGGTGGCTAATCACCCGCTGCTGCAGGGTGTGGACATTCCCCGTACTGGCATTCCGACGCGTGCGGGGCTGCTGGTGACCAAGTCGCTGTTGTTTGCCGGTGAAGGCCAGGGTGGCAATCCGGTGTTCCGCGCACACGATAAAACCACGGGGGAAATTCTGGCGGAGATTGAGTTGCCTGCGTCGCAGACCGGCTTGCCGATGACCTATACCCAGAACGGCAAGCAGTACATTGTGATGGCCGTCAGTGGTAACGGCCCGGCAGAAATTATTGCGCTGGCCTTGCCGAACTGAGCAGGGTTGCTGGCCGGCAGAATTGCTGGCCAGCGGCCAACCTGGTTATTCGGATCAGACCTCTTCACTCTCGTTGGCGTATTGTTCCTTGGCAAATAACAAGCGGGCGCGCTGATTGAGCTCAATCGGATTGTTTTTGTCCAGCAGCTCAACCATCAGCGGCAGCAGGTGGTCTTTGAAGGTGTCGATATGCAGGTAGGCCGCAACGCCGGCTTCCAGTGCGCGTAGTTTCAGATCCGGGCGGTGATCTTCAGTGATGATGATCACCGCAGTCGGGCCGCGCAGCGGGCTTTTGCTCTCCATGTCGCGCAGCAGGTAAAGAAACTGATCGCGCGGCTTTTTGTGGCTGTTCCAGCCGGTAATCACACAACTGAGTTTGTTGGTGAGCAGGCCAAAACCGCGGTTGTATTGCGCCAGCACATCCGTGGCATTGCCTTCGTTGTAGGTGTTGATGGTGGTTAACAGCCCGCTGCTACTTAATGTCTGTGCCACTTCATCAACCAATTTGTTGTTGATGTCATAAATCAGGACTACCGGTTTTCTTGTTTTCATACGTCACCTGAACAGAACGCTGGCTGATACCGGATCGCGGGTGGTGCGGGTTTTGTTGGCCGGGACGGCCGGGTCTTCGTAACCGAATGCGAGACCGAAGAGGATGCGATTGTCCTCTCCCAAGTCAAAGGCCTCGCGCACCAGATCTGGATAATTGCGCATGGTACCCATGGGGCAACTGTGCAGTCCATGGGCGACGAGTAACAACATCAGATTCTGAGCGTACATGCCAACATCCATGGCGACCGTGGTGCCAAACGCTTTGTCCATGCCAATAAACGCCATGTACGGCGCGTCGAAAAATTCAAAGTTGCGCAAAATGGCGCGTTCACGGCCGGGTTTGTCGTGTCGCTCAATGCCCATCTCGTTATAGAGTGCGACCGCGCACTCGACCTGGCGGGTGCGATACTCACCCAGAAAATCGCCGCGGTACTCATAGTCCGGGTTGGGTGTGACACCTTCGCGAATACGGCGCTGCATCTCTGCACTGAGCCGATCGCGCAGCGCGCCGCTGGCAACGTAGACCTTCCAGGGCTGCACGTTGCAGTTGGAGGGCGCCAGCTGTGCCAGCTCAAATATATTTTGCAGCACGGCCTCTGGCACCAGATCGGGCAAGTATCCACGCACCGATCGGCGCTGGCGGATGGCCTGTTCAAGACTGATGCCTGCGGCCGCCTGGATAACACGGTTGCTGTCGGACAGCTGATTGACGGCAGTGCTCATGACAGTAACTGGCCTCCGTCAACGTCCACGGTTGTGCCGGTCGCGTAACCATTGAGCATCAGGTAAATCAGCGCGCTGGCCACCTCTTCCGGACGGCCAATGCGGCGCACCAGCTGGCCTTGTGTCATGGCGGCAACACGGTCATTTTTCTCCGCACCCATCCAGTCAAACAGCGCGGTATCAATGATGCCGGGCGCGACCACGTTGACGCGGATCGGGCTGAGCTCAACCGCCAGGCTGCGCACCATGTTTTCAACCGCGCCGCCAACAGCGCTTAATGCAGACATATTGGGTTTAAAGCGCCGTGCCGGGGCGCCGCTGACAAAGGTAATGGAGCCGTTTTTGGCCACAAACGCTGCGCCGGTGCGCGCCACTTTGGCATAACCCCACAACTTGCCGAATGCGGCCTCAAACTGTGCCTGAGTCTGCTCAATAAACGGCTTCAGTGTGCGTGTACCGCCTGTTGCCGCCGAGACCAGGTGATCAATGGTGCCAATGGAGGTGAACAAGGCGGTCATGCCGGCTTCGTCATGGGTATCCAGTGTCACCAGGGTGACCTGCACGCCCGCCGCAGCAATGGCTGCTGCCGCTTTGTCCATATGCTCAGCTGAGCGGCCAGCCGCCCAGACGTTTGCGCCAAGCTGGGCGGCCGCCATGGCGGTTGCCAGACCAATACCGGATGTTCCTCCGATCACCACCACGTTTTTGCCGGCCAGTGCCGGGTTGTTTGCCTGCATGAGAATCGCTCCTTGTTTTAATTATTCAACGGTTAACGGCTGATTTTATTTTTTGCATGCGCGCACGCGCGACTAATTGGATGGGGCCGATGGTAGCACAGTTACTGACACGCCTTTGACACGGACGCTGGCAGCTTTGATGGTTGATTACCGAGCGCGATTACGCATAATACCCGGCAAGTCTGTTCAGACTCATTAATCAACTGTCCCGGTCAATCTGACCCGCCTGAAACGAGAAATCATTATGTCGACACTGCACACCGCATTACACCCAACCACTGATCAACACACGACTCAGCGCGCATCTCTGCGCACAACTCAACACAAACGTCTGGCACAGGTGCTGATGGTCGGCGCGCTGGCGCTGGGCGCCTGCAGCAGCAACTGGGTGCAGGTCACTCCGGAAGGTCAAGGCGTGCGCGTGGCCACCACGCAGGATATTGCCGGCTGCACCCGTGTGGGTACCGCCAATGTGAACGCCATGGACAATATCGGGTTTGTGCAGCGTGGCGCAGCGCGCCTGCAGGAAGAACTGATCAGTCTGGCGCGCAATGAAGGCGGCCGTCTGGGCGGTAACCGCGTGGTGCCTGAATCCACCATCGAGAATGGGCGGCAAACGTTTGGGGCATTCCGCTGCTGACCACGCAGCGGTATCCCGATGAACTAAAGCCTGCGAAGGTTTGTTTACCTGCTTATTGGCCGGCGCCCGTTTTAACATCCATCATTTCATTGGCACTGTTAAAGGTCGTCTCATCCAGTTCATTTTCCCACTTGGCAACGGCCGTGGCGCACGCCAGGTCGCCGGTGACATTCAAGCAGGTACGCATCATGTCCAGCGGCCGGTCAAACGGCAGCACAAATCCGACCACCAGCGCGATCTGCACCGGGCTCAGCCCGATGGTGGCCATCACACCGGCCATCAGGAACACCGACGCACCCGGGACCGCTGCGGTGCCGATAGAGACCAGCGTGGTCGCACCGGCCATGATGAAATAATCCACCAATGTCAGATCCACACCAAACGCCTGCGCGGCAAATACCGAGACCACACCCACGTAAATCGCCGAGCCGTCCATGTTGATGGTGGCACCCAGCGGCAGAACGGTTGAAGCAATCACCGGCCTGATGCCGAGGTTCTTTTCCGCGACGGAGATGGTGACCGGCAGCGTTGCAGAACTGGACGATGTGGAAAACGCGACCAGCACCGCATTTTTAACATTGCGGAAAAATTTGTAAGGTGACAGATGCAACATAAACTTCATCATGCCGCCATAGACCAGGAAAAAATGCAGGGCAAACGCCAGCGTCGCAGTACCCGCCAACGGAATCACATCCATCAGCGCCGCCACACCCTGTGTACCTGAGACCCAGGCGATCAGCGCAAACACGCCAAAGGGGGCAACTTCCATGACCCAGCCGGTCAGTTTCAGCATGATGGCCGCGCCTGAATCCATCAGATCCGCCATAGGTTTGCCGCTCTCGCCGACACTGATGATGCCGGCACCAAACAGAATGGCAAAAAAGATAATGGCCAGAAAATCGCCGCTGGCCAACGCCGCAATCGGGTTGGTGGGCACAATACGCATCAGCTGATCACGAAACGAAACAGGCTCTTGCAAGGTGCCGGGGACTGCTGCCGACAGATCAACGCCGAGCCCTGGCTGAATCAGCGCTGCCAGCGTCAAGCCAATGGTGATGGCAATCAGTGTGGTCACCATATACAGCGCGAGGGTCTTGATACCCAGCGATCCCAGACGTTTTGGATCGCCCATTGAGACCACGCCTGCGACAATGGTAATAAACACCAGCGGCACCACCACCATCTGAATGGCGCGGATAAACAGATCACCGATCCAGCGGATGGATTGTGCGCCTTCACCCCAGATGACACCCACAATCACACCCAGCACCAGAGCGAACAGAATTCGCTTCCACAGGGGAGTATTGAACCAACGGGAAATCAGTGACGGGGAGAGATCGGACGACATTTTTCACCTCTTGTTATTCGGAATTATCAGGCATTGTCAGGCTTTGAGGCCCTGTTGTGTTTTGGAAACTGATACTGACGCAATGTCAGTCTTGCTGCGTATAAGCACGGCGACGTGATAAACCGCCGACCATCATTGGCCGAAGACTATCGAAACTTGGCGCCAAGTGCCAATCATTTTCCGTTTGTGCGAGAATGGTGCCCTCCGCAAAACCAGAGCAGGCAGTAGTACATGACAGACTGGGTAAAGGGTGTTGTATCAGGTCGATCACACTGGACCAATAATCTTTTTTCTCTGCGGATCGAAGCCGATGTTTCCCCATTTGAGGCAGGCCAATACACGTGGCTGGCGCCGGGTAGCGTTGACGAAACCGGTGCACCGGGCAGTGCGCAGCCCTATTCCATTCTCAGCGCACCGGATGAACAAGCACTGGAATTTTTCTTTTACGTCCGCACCGATGGCGAGGTGTCCAATCAGTTATCCACGGTGAATGCCGGCGATCAGCTCTGGGTGAAACGCGCCGCCGCCGGCTCGCTGACGCTGTCACGGGTACGCGACAGCGACACCTTGTGTCTGCTGGCCACCGGAACTGGCGTGTCGCCCTTCCTGTCTATTTTAAAAACGGCTGACGCATTCAAGCGCTTTAACAAGGTGATTCTGGTGTATGCCGTGCGCCACAATCAGGATCTGCGTTATCAGGAACTGTTCAGCGAACTTAAAACTCGCTACCCCGGACGTTTTGAATTGCTTGCCTTTGTCAGCCGCGAAACTCCATCGGCTCATCTGATGCCATTTGCCATTCACGGACATATTCCGGAGAGTTTGCAAAACGGTACGCTGGAGACAATTCTGGACATGGATTTCAGCCCGCAGAGCACACAATTTATGTTGTGCGGTAACCCCGGCATGGTCAAAGATGCGGTGTCTGTCTTGCACCAGCGCGGTTTTACGGATAATAAACCGGCTCTGAGCGGTCAACTGACCTACGAAGCCTATTGGTAGTCATTTTCTGAGTTGTTTTTGTTGTAAACGGAGATTTGCCATGTCTGATCACACCTCCTTTGGTCTCCCGCGCGCGCCGCGCTCTGTGATGACGCTGCCCCCGATGTGGCGGCGCATCGGCGGCATACTGTTACTGACGCCGCTGCTGATCGCCTGCAGCCCGGCGGAACAGAGCGGCACAGTCAGCGACAGTGCTGACAGCGCGCCTGCCGCTGAAGCGTCAGCCGGTTACACGCGCCTGTATGCGGCCAACCCGGCCGATCCATTGGATGCGCATATCTTTCAACTGGATAATGGTCTGCAGGTGTACCTGACTGAGAACCGCGAAGAGCCGCGCTTCTACGCCGAAATTGCAGTACGCGCCGGTAGCAAACACGATCCGGCGGATGCCACCGGTCTGGCGCATTACCTTGAGCACCTGCTGTTTAAGGGCAATCAGACCATGGGCACGCTCGATTACGAGGCCGAGCGACCCTACCTCGAGCAGATCCATAACCTGTATGAGCAACACTTTAACGAAACCGATGATACCCGCCGCTCTGAGATTTATGCCGAGATCAACCGCATATCACAGCTGGCGTCGCAGTACGCTATCCCCAACGAGATCGACAAGGTCTACAACAGCATGGGTGCGAGCGGTCTGAACGCACACACCTCCAACGAAGAAACCGTGTACAAGGTCGGGCTGCCCTCTAACCGTCTGCAGCACTGGGCGGAGATTGAGTCCACGCGGTTTGTGAACCCGGTGTTCCGCCTGTTCCACACCGAGCTGGAAATTGTCTACGAAGAGAAAAACCGCACGCTGGATAACCGCGACAGCCTGTCTTACTACGCGCTGGCAGACCTGCTGTACAAGAATCACCCGTATGGCCAGCAGTCCACCATCGGGGATGCCGAGCACCTGAAGAACCCCTCGCTGGTTTACATTCAGAATTACTTTGACACGTACTACGTGCCCAACAATATGGCGATTTTTATCAGTGGTGACATTGATATCAATGAGACCATTGCGCTGATTTCCGAGAAATTTTCAGCCTGGCAAGCCAAGCCGCTGCCCGCAGAGCCCAGGTGGACGGAAGCGCCGGTCACCGCCGTTGAGCGCGTCACCGTGAGTTATCCGGGTGAAGAAGAAGTGCAGATGGCCTTCCACACCGTGCCCAATGGTCACGAAGACCAGGAAGCGCTGATGCTGCTGGACATGATTCTGGACAACCGCACCGCCGGGCTGATCAACCTGAACCTGAATCAGCGTCAGCGGGTGCAGGCATCGGGCTCTTCACCACAGTTCCAGAATGACTTTGGCGCGCAGACCCTTTGGGGCGTGCCGCGTGAAGGCCAGACGCTGCTGGACGTTGAGCAGTTATTGCTGGAGCAGATTGACCTGATCCGCCGCGGTGAATTTGAAGACTGGATTCTGCCGGCCATCATCAATGACTTCAAAAACATGGAAAAGCGCGGTCTGGAGTCGAACACCGCACGTGTGGGCATGATGCGTCAGTCCTTCCTGCAGAAAGCTGACTGGGACTACACGGTGGCGCAGATTCAGCGCCTGGAGCAGGTGACCAAGGCAGATATCGTAGACGTTGCCAACAAGTACTTCACCAACAGTAACTATGTGGCCGTGCACCGTCTGAACGGCCCGGCCGACATCCCCACCGTCGACAAACCCGCCATTGACCCAGTCACCATTGACCCCAGCCGTCAGTCAGAATTTGCATCCGTCATCCTGTCCATGCCCTACGAGGAAATCGAACCGGTTTACCTGCAGGAAGGCGAGGATTATCAGATTCTGGAGTATGCGGCTGGTGTGCCTTTGTACTACGCCCCCAACCCGCTGAACGATATCTTCAGCTTCAGCATGAGCATCGAGGTGGGGACGGAGGAGAATGATCTGCTGAGTCTGGGCGGCGCGGTGATGGGCAAAGCCGGCACGGTGGATCTGCCTCTGGAAGAGTTGCAGAAGCAGTGGTACCGGCTGGGCAGTGAGTTCGGTTTCAGCTCCGGTCCGAATGAAACGGTGATCAGTATTTCCGGTATGGATCCGCAGTTTGAAGACTCGCTGGCGCTGATGTTGGAACTGGCGCGTAACCCGCAAACCGACGCTGCAACCTTTGACGAACTGAAAAACTCGATTCTGCAGGCGCGCCGTGATCAACGCGAAGATCCTGCCGCCATCAGCCAGGCCTTGTACCTTTACAACCGTTATGGCGATGAGTCACCGATGCTGCGCGCCCTGAGCAGCGATGCGATTGCTGCGGTCGAACTGGAACAAGTGCTGACGCTGATCAGCAGTTTGCAGAACTACAAACACACCCTGAGTTACACCGGATCGATGACGCCGGTAGAGCTGATGGCTGTTCTGCAGCGTCAGCATCAGGTCGCCGATGACTTGCTGGATCCGCCACCTTACCGTTTCAGCAATGCGCGGCAGGTCACCAGCAATGAAGTGTATGTGATTAACCGCGAGACCGCGCAGGCGCAGGTGCGACTGGAATTCCCTGACGGCGACTACGACGAGTCGTTAGTGGTGCCGTCGTCGCTGTACAACAACTACTTTGGCAACAGCATGTCCAGTGTGGTGTTCCAGGAGTTGCGCGAAGCCCGTGCCTTGGCGTACTCGGCCGCTGCCCAGTACACACAGGGCGGCCGTCTGGACGCAGAAAATCTGGCACTTGGCGCCATTGGTTCACAAAATGACAAAGCTGTAGAAGCCACTGCGGCGTTTATCGAGCTGTTTGACAACATGCCCGCATCCGCTGACCGCTTTGCTGATGCCTATGGCTCATTGGTCAACCGTTACCGCTCTGGCACGATCGGCTTTCGCGCGATACCTGGCACGGTGCGCGGCTGGCAGTTACTGGGACTGGACGGCGACCCGCGCCCGCAGCGCTTTGCCCAGCTGCAAAATGCCTCGCTGGAAGACTTGATGCAGTTTCAGCGTGAGCGCATTGCCGGCAAACCCAAACTCATTTCCATTGTCGGCGACACCAGCCGTATGGACATGAGCGCGTTGTCAGCCATGGGGACCATCCGCGAATTGACTGTGGACGATGTGTTTGTGGAATAAAGGAAAATCGCCCAATGACTGATGCCGTGCTGCACATTCAGAATCTGATCAAACGTTATGGTGACGTTGAGGTCTTGCATCACCTCAACCTTGAAGTGACACGCGGCGCTATTCATGGTCTGGTGGGATTAAACGGATCCGGCAAAACCACCACCATGGAATGTGTGCTGGGGATGCAGGGTTTTGACAGCGGCGAGGTCAAGGTGCTTGGCCGCCACCCTCGCGATCTGTGGCAAGGCGCCGGCGATGTGGTAGGCATTTTTGATACACCCGGACTGCATCCGGGTTTAACCGTGCGGCAGTGCCTGGCGCATGCAAGCCTGCTGTGCGGCAAACCAGTGCGCAAACCTGCCGAGGTGGAAGCACTGCTTGGGATTACAAAATACTCCAACTACAAAATCCGCCAGCTGTCGCTGGGCAACCGCCGCCGCGCATCCATTGCGCATGCGCTGATCGGCCAGCCGGCGTTTGTTGTGCTGGACGAGCCGTTTAATGGTCTGGATGCCGGGGGTGTGGAAGATGTGCTGGCGTTGATTCAGCGCCTGAACCGTGAGGAAGGCACCAGCTTTTTGTTATCCAGTCATCAACTGGCGTATCTGGAATCGATCTGTACCCACCTGTCTATTCTGCACCAGGGCAAGATCGCGCTGAGCGAGTCGACTGAGGTCTTGATCAGACCGAGCGAGTCGCGCCTGAAGCTGGTGTGTGACCGCCCGGATGCGGCACGCAAGTTGTTAAAACAGACACTGGGTGTGCTCAACATCGAACAACAAGGGTCGGCCTTAATGCTGACACTTGACGGCATCGGCCCCGGTGACGTGAACCACACGCTGGTGATGTCAGGGCAGAACGTCTCAGAATTACAACCTGAAAAGCGTGACCTCACCGCGCTGTTTCAGCAGATTGTCAGCAACGTCACGCCCGCCGGGGAAAAACCTCGTGCAACCCGGGAGGTGGCATGATGCAAGGCCTGCTGACCGCCATCCGCGCCGAGATTTTTGTTTTTGTTCACAGCCGCTCCATTCAGCTTTTATGCGTCATCCCAGCTCTGGTTGCCGCCCTGCAACTGTTGCTGGTCAGATCACTGGCGGCGTCCAATGAAGCCCGTGCAGCCCTGATGGGGACGCAGAGCTCGGATGATTTTGGAGCAGGCGGTTTTGGCAATGTCGAAGGCGCCGATGCCTGGGGCGCGCTGGTCGACGCGCTGGGCACCGGCCTGACGCTGATCAGCCTGATTCTGATTGCATATGCGGCGTGGAGTTTTGCCAGCGACCGCGATCAGGGCGTGCTGCGCCA
>CALQJO020000064.1 GCA_943330915.2 Rhodoferax sp. OV413
AACTTTGCGCTTGAACCTACCACACTGCTTAACACGCGGCGTATCGGCGGGGCACCGGAGAGACTGCAGCTTGCGCCGGGGCTGACAGTTGCGGACCATGAGCTGAGCAAACCCAGTGAGTTGTATGGCGCCACCAAAATTACCGGACAACAGGGCAGTCTGCGCTACGGGCTGATGCTAGCCAGTGAGGAACACACCTCCGTGTACGCACGCAACACTCTGGGTAATGAAGTTGCCCTCGAACAACAAGGGCGCGACTTTGGCGTCATGCGTCTGCTGTACGAGAACACCACTAATGGTCGGCGCAGCATTGGCGTTATGTCGACGCTGGCAGATCATCCCGACAGCGAGGCACGCACTCATGGCGTTGATCTGCATTATGTCAGTCCGCGCAGCCGCCTGATTGGTGATGTACAACTGATCAACTCAGACGTTAACGGGGTACAAGGCAACGGCATGTACCTTGACGTCAACTATGTGCCGCAACAGGGTACCTTGCACCGCTTCTCCTTTGATTATCTGGATGACAAACTGGATGTCAGTGACCTTGGTTTTCTGCGTCGCAATGATATCAGCACGCTGCGTCACACCTTTAATCGGCAAAGCTCGGCGTCGGAGCGATTTCGTTTTGTAAATCACAACATCACCACCAGTTACGAGCGCAATACCGCCGGACGTATGGTGGGTGCGTCGCTGTACTACCGCAATACGCTCACCTTGCAGAACCGCAATCAGCTTAACTCGACGCTGATTTTCAGGCCTGAGCGCTGGGACGACCGCACCACTAAAAACAATGGTAACTATCGTTTTGCGCAGGGCGGTCAGCTTGATGTTGCATACGGAACAGATACCAGCAAGGTGCTCAGCAGCAGTATCGGTATCAGCGCCAGCACTGAAGCATTGGGAGACGTGACTTACCAATCCAAAGTCGGGCTGACTTACAAACCCAACGATCGCCTCTCCGTGGACATGGACCTGACGTACCGGAAAACCGACAACTGGGTTATCTATCTGAGCGGCACTACCCTGGGCAGCTACGATGCAGTGCAATGGCAACCCGAAGTGGATGTCTCACTGTTTCTGAGCGCTCGGCAACAGCTGCAATTCTCTCTGCAGTGGATTGGCATCAGGGGCACGACTAGCGCCATTTTGCGAGCGCCTAAGGGTTACGGTGAGTTGCAGAGAATAGCGATACCGACCAGCAATCTGCAGGCTTACGACTTACGAATCAGTCGGGCAACCGCACAGATCCGATATCGCTGGGAACTGGCACCGCTGTCAGATCTGTTTATCGTCTATACCCGAGGCGGCAATGTGCCCAGAGGGCAGGCCGATGAGTTTGGGGACATGTTTACACAAGCACTGACCGACCCGGTGATCGACAGACTGGTCATCAAACTGAGATATCGTTTCGGATTATGAAAATAAACGCTAATTTTAATGAACGAGTAGTCATTAATACCAATGAGATGAGCTGGACACCATCTCCCATGCCGGGTGTTGATCGAAAAATGCTCGATCGCATCGGCGAAGAAATTGCACGGGCCACCAGTCTTGTACGTTATGCCCCCAACTCACATTTTAGTGCTCATACACACGGCGGCGGCGAAGAGTTTCTGGTGCTTGAAGGCGAGTTTAATGATGCGGCTGGCTGTTACCCGGCAGGAACTTATGTCAGAAATCCACTTGGCAGTTCACATGCACCTTGGGCAGGCGCTGAGGGCGCCGTTATCTTTGTCAAGCTTCATCAGTTTGACCTGCAAGATGCGTCGCATTGTGTGATTCAAACACGCGAACAAGCCTGGTATCAGGGCATGGTACCCGGGTTGAAGGTCATGCCGCTGCATGAATTTGGCGCGGAGCATGTGGCATTGGTGAAATGGGCACCCAATACCCGCTTTAACCCACATCAACATTGGGGCGGCGAAGAAATTCTGGTGCTCGAGGGCGTGTTCTGCGATGAGCACGGAGTCTACCCGGCCGGAAGCTGGTTACGCAGCCCACACCTGTCAAAACATCAGCCTTTTACTGGCCCCGAAGGCGCGCTTATCTATGTCAAAACCGGGCATCTGGGTGATCTGATACGCTGAAACCATTTCAGTAATCCTGCGACACTATGTCACACGCCTATCTGCATTACTGACTGTTATCCTGCCATTCCAAATCTTGATCTGGAGTGTGCCCTGATGGACTACCCAATAAAAATCGCCGGCAAGGCAGCCGTTTTTGTCGCAATGTTTCGACGTACGCTAAATCTGCTGACTGTTGCTCTTGTGCTTGCCAGCCCGGCAACAGTGATGGCACAGACGTTTAATGTCGATTTCGATGCTGCATTTCTGGGCGTGAACTTTGACCCGTTAACGCTGGATGGCAATGGCAGTGACGTCGGAACTGGCAACGGCATGCCAGATGCGGCAGAGATGGCGCTGGTCTCAGCGGTATTGCGTGATAACTCACTTGATCTTTCCGCATCGGGCGGTGTTCGTCATACCGATGTATTGCGCGCTTACGAGCAGGCGTTGGCATCTGCAACGACTGATGTCGAGACACTTGTTTCAGTTTGGCCTACCGTTGCAACCTTAAGCGCCGGATACATGATGTTAGGGCAGTCAGGGTTCGATTTTATTGATCGCATGGCGCGTGGCTTTGGCGTCTCTCATCAGGGCGATTATTCCTTGGCACTGATCACAGGCACACAACTGACAGGTGCAGGCGATGCAGACGGCGATGGAATCAGCAATCTTCAGGAGTATCTGGCGTTCGGCAGAACATCAATTGCAGAGTATGTCAGTGCTGCGCTTGACCCGTCGCAAAAACCGGCATCCGATCAGATCACCGATGTCATCCTGCCGGAAAGCAACCACAAAACCATCGGCGTTATCTTGTATCCGGGTTTTGAAGTACTCGACGTTTATGGACCAGTAGAAATGTGGGCAAATGTGCCTGAGTTCAATGTCATTATGATTGCGGAAGAGCAAGGTCCGGTCATGTCTGCACAGGGTGTCGCCACCATAGCCGATTACTCTTTCGATAATGCACCAGCACTTGATATTGTGATGGTGCCAGGTGGCATTGGCACGCGGACTGAATTGCTCAATGAAACTTTTTTAAGTTACCTGCGGCAGGTGCATGCTGAGTCGGAGTATACAACGTCGGTTTGCACCGGCTCTGCTTTACTGGCCAAGGCCGGCATTCTGGATGGATTGAGCGCCACATCCAACAAGCGTGCGTTCTATCTCGCCGAGGAACAGTCCTCAGAGGTTGACTGGATTGTGGATGCGCGCTGGGTTGAAAGCGGCAAGGTACTGACGTCTTCCGGCGTTTCTGCCGGCATTGATATGGCGCTGGGGCTGGTGGCAAAAACGCATGGCATCAACAGTGCACGTATGCTGGCGAGCACCCTTGAATACATCTGGCATGAAGACGCTGATAATGATCCGTTTGCGCAATTTGCCCAGCGCTCGGTAATGGCAGTGACGGCCAGCACGCTTGCAATTGAAAATTCCGAGCCGGCTGCCGGGGTTATTCTCTACACAGCACCACGTTTCCTGCAGTTGTTTTTCGATAACGCACCTGATGTCGCCAGAAGCTCTATCATGCTGCAGCAAATAGGCGGCGATACGCGTAGCATTCAACTTACCGGCCTGCACACCATGAATAACCGTGATCTGATGATTTCCGTTGCAGAGCCGCTCGCTGATGGGCACTACACAGTCACCTGGAGCAGTGCTACTGCGGGTGGGGGTACTCAGACGATGGGAAGTTATCAGTTCGAGGTCAAAACCAATTCGCAGTAGAAAGCGGAAAAAAGCCTCATACAGAAACCGGGACTGCCGGATCGGTATGAGGCAAGCCTGTTTCTTACTCAAACGGGTTTGAATGTGCGGGGTCTTTGACAAACTGATCGTCTGTCAGTGTATCCAGAAACGCCAATATGTCTGCTATCTCTTCTGCCGTGAATTGATAGCCCACGATGAAACTGCTGCGACGCGGGTTGGGTTGTTGCCCTTGAAACACCGCTCTGCCCTGATGGGCGTAGTGTTCCGTCAGCACCTGCTCGAGGGTGGCGATTGACCCATCATGCATGTATGGTGCAGTTAACGCGATGTTAAGCAAGGTGGGTGTTCTGAATTTCCCCTCATCTGCCGGATCGTCAGTCACTTCAAAAAGTCCGGAATTGGCTATAGGGTAAGCGCCATTGTTATCGAGGTTATACAGTCCGGTATTGTGAAATCCCAACTCTTCAAAGGGCAGACGGGCATGCACAATATTGTCAGTAAAATTCAATCCTCCATGGCAATGGTAGCATTCATATTTTTCACCAAAAAAAAGTGCTTCTCCGCGTAACGCAGCATCGCTGATGGCGTTGTTTTCGCCACCATACTTGTAACGGTAATAAGGCGCATTAAATGACAACAGGCTTCGCTGAAAACTGGCAATTGCTTTCACAACGGTTACTACGCTGATATCACCTTGTTGCCCAGGAAAGGCATCAATGAACATTTGTATGTAGTGGCTATCCGCAGTCAATCTCTCCACTAAAAGAGCCTCCTGTCCCTCCATCCCCATTTCAACCGGATGCGATCCGAAGAGTGGGATCAACGCTTGTGTTTCCAAAGATTTCATCAACGGATTTGCCCACGTCAGGGCAGGCAGATAGGCAACGTTGGTTAATGACATGCTGCTTCGCGCACCATGGAGTCCATTAATACCAGGTGAGGTGGCTCTACCATCGGTAAAGGCCTTTTCCTGCACGTGGCAAGTGCTGCACGACATGGATTGATCAAGTGATAGACGCGGGTCGTAAAACAAATGACGACCAAGTAGTACTTTGGCATCGCTCATCGGATTGTCTGCAGGAACGCGCGGCACAGGCACCCAGTCGGGCAGTCGCCACTGATAGACTTCTGCCTCGGATGATATCCCCGCTGGCACAAATGCCTGTGCCGACAATACCACTGGCAACATCATCAGTCGCTTCATTTTTTACTAAACAACTGCTGGGGTATGGCAGCCTCTTCGCCAATGCTGAAGCCAAATGCCCGCAAAATTTGGGCGCATTCAGGATCACGTAAACCCGACATACACCCGGGCGCGGTATCTTCTGTGTTGGCATCCACATTGGTTTTGGAGAGGACCCGTCCAATATCAGCCACAACGATATCGGTACTGAGATCAAAATTCTCAAAAGTAACCGTAATGAGATTTGGGTTGGCACATGCAGCCTCTGGGGCAGTCGTGCGCGATGCGGCAGCGCATCCTGTACTGCCAAGATGTACTGCAAATCCGGCAGCCTCCTCTTCATCCCCAGCCATATCCATAGCAGAGCCTTGCTGCATCATGGATCCACCTTGTCTCATGTTGCCGCCTCCATTTTGCATCGCCATTGGCATACTGACACGAGGTTGGGACTGGTCAGGCACCGGACGTCCAGACGTGGCCATATCAACTTTGAGGAATCTGTGTCCACCTTGCCAGTTCCAGAACATGGCGCTCAGGTTCAATGGCGATGGCGCTACAATGACGTCTAAGTGATTCAATTCAAAGGGGACACCGAGTGTAAATTGGACACCCGTGTAATCACCGTCAGGTACGCTACCTTTGATTGATGTATTGATGGCGGAATTACCGTTGATACAAGGTCCCGTACCATTCTCAAAATCCAATAAAGCGAGATTCTGATACTGCCACATGCCATCTTGTTCCAAAGCGAGAGGGACTGCGTTGCCAGATGCACTGATCAAGGAAACCGACGAAATGAAAAACCTGTAATCGCCAGGCGTGATCGTCGAGGATGTTGTGCCTATTGCCGAATACTGCTGACCGCATACTAATGGCTCTCCATTGACCTCGGCAGCAAACTGCAACGCGACATTCCCTGCGTGTGCAGCCGTTGTAAATGCAGCAATGGCCAATGAGGCACTGCCCAACATCAGACTTTTTGTAGATTTCATTTGGTAAACGCCTTCCCTTTTTGAAGTTCATTTACCAACTATGGTACGTGCCGACTCATGAATGTCGATGCGACATGATGCCGCATACCGGTGCTTCACAGGAATTACGTATCAGAGCAACGTTGTTGCAGTGTGATGACGAATTCAGCAGGGAACTTAGACGCACCCGGCAGTTTCGCTTCAGCTGCCCGACTTGCCAAACAAAAAAGGCCACCTGTAGGTGACCTTTGTTATTTGGCGCGCCCGGCAGGAATCGAACCTGCAACCCCCGGCTTAGAAGGCCGGTGCTCTATCCGATTGAGCTACGGGCGCAGCACATTGCGCTGACCGGCCTGGCGTTAAAAATGGGGTGGCCGATGGGGCTCGAACCCACGACAACCGGAGTCACAGTCCGGGACTCTACCAACTGAGCTACGACCACCATTAACCTGTTGCTGTCCAACAACTGCACGACCAGACCAACGAATTGGTCGGGGTAGAGAGATTCGAACTCCCGACATCCTGCACCCAAAGCAGGCGCGCTACCAGACTGCGCTATACCCCGAATTCGTCGTGATTAATGACGTCTTAATCGCGAGGTCGGCATAATACTCAGGCAAGGCAACTGCGTCAATGACCGGCTTGCGATAAGAAGCACTTTTCAACAGCCTCTGGATTGACCTGCCATCAGCGCTCGATACGCCATTGACTACCATCGACACCATCCTCAATGACAACCTTCATGCCGTTGAGTTTATCGCGAATCTGATCGGCCAAAGCCCAATTCTTGTCTGCACGCGCCTGTTTTCGTTGCGCGATCAAAGCATCCACAAGTGCGGCATCAACCTCGGTAGCGCCACGCTGCAAAAACGCATCAGCATCGCCCTGCAAAATGCCAAGCACACTCGCCAGCTTCAATAACAATCGTGCAAGCTGACCGGCCTGCTCGTGATCAACTTCTTTGGCTTTATTCAGATCTCGGGCGAGATCAAACAAAACGCCGATGGCCTCAGCGGTATTAAAGTCATCGTCCATCGCTTGCCTGAATGCACGCTCGTACCGACTGTTCACCAGCTCTTTAGCGGTATTGGCCGCTGTGCCGCGCACGGCCAGATACAGACGCTCCAGTGCAGAAGCCGCCTGATCCAATCCCTGATCCGAGTAATTGATGGGACTGCGGTAATGACTGGCCACCAGCAGATAACGCACGACTTCGGCAGGATACTTTGCCAACACTTCTCTGACAGTGAAAAAATTGCCCAATGACTTGGACATTTTTTCGTTGTCTACGCGCACAGGGCCATTGTGCATCCAGTAACGCGCAAAGGTTTTGCCGGTCGCGGCCTCAGTCTGCGCGATTTCGTTCTCGTGATGGGGAAACATCAGATCCGACCCACCACCGTGAATATCAAACGAATCACCAAGGCAGCAGGTAGACATAGCAGAACACTCAATGTGCCAACCCGGTCGGCCGTAACCCCAGGGTGAATCCCAGCCTACTTCTTCATCGCTGGCGGCTTTCCACAGCGCAAAATCGCGCGGATCGCGCTTCAGTTCACCAATTTCAATACGGGCACCAGCGAGCAATTCGTCCAGATTGGTATTCGACAGTTTGCCATAGTGCTCAAACTGCCTGACTGCATAATAGACATCACCATTATCAGCACGATAAGCAAAGTCCCCAGAGATCAGCTTTTCAATCATCGCAATGATTTCGGAAATGTGCGCGGTTGCCCTCGGTTCACTGTCAGGCTTTACCACAAACAAGGCCTCTTCATCTTCCCGGGTCGCTTTGATAAAACGCGCCGTCAGGTCCTCAAAGTACTCACCCGTCTCTGACGCTCGTCGCAGAATCTTGTCATCGATATCTGTAATGTTGCGGACATAGGTGACCTGATAACCGATAAATCGCAGATAGCGTACAACCACATCAAAGGCAACAAACATACGGGCGTGGCCAATATGACTGTAGTCATAGGTGGTCAGTCCGCACACATACATGCGGACTTTTCCAGGGTCTATGGAAACAAATGTTTCCTTCTGCCGGGTCAATGAATTGTGTATTTTTAAAGCGTTGGTATTCATGTGTTGGTTTTTGTCCATGAGTCGCGAAGGCTTACTGTACGGTTGAACACCAGCGCGTTGGGGCGAGAGTCGTACCGATCCACACAAAAATACCCTTCACGTTCAAACTGAAAACTTTCTTCTGCAACCGCAGATTCCAGTGAAGGCTCAACCAGGCAATCTGTCAATATTTGAAGGGAATCAGCATTTAAACTGTTTTTGAAGTCACCGAGAAGTTTGTCATCCGGATTGGAATTATTGAACAGTCTGTCATATATTCTAACTTCAGCGCGCAGCGCACCCTCTGCCGGCACCCAGTGGATGACACCCTTGACCTTACGGCCTTGAGGATTCTGACCCAGCGTTGACGGATCAAGTGAGCAAAGCAACTCAACCACCTTGCCTTCGCTATCGCAGATCACTTCTTCGCACTTGATCACATAGGCGCCCCTGAGGCGCACTTCCTCACCCGGACTCAAGCGCTTGTAGCCCGGCGGCGGGGTTTGCTCAAAGTCAGTCTGATCAATGTAAAGGGTACGTCCAAAATTTATCTGCCGCTCACCGATATCCTTTTTGGGGTGACGGGGCAGGTGCAAGGTTTGAGCCTGCTCATCGGTAAAATTAATCAACGTTACCTTCAGTGGGCGTAACACACACATTGCCCGCGCTGAATTCTCATCCAGATCTTCACGAATACAATGTTCCAGCATGCCGATATCCACAATACTTTCGCTGCGACTCATGCCGATAATCTCGCAGAACCGACGAATTGATGCCGGCGTAAAACCGCGTCGGCGCAAACCCGACAAGGTAGGCATACGCGGGTCATCCCACCCGCCCACCAGTCCCAGTTCTACCAGTTCCTTCAACTTTCGTTTGCTCATCACGTTGTAGTTGATGTTAAGCCGCGCGAATTCTGTCTGCTCGGGCAGGACGTATCGGGCATCTTCTTGCAGATTCCCAAGTTCCAGACATGCATTTCTGAGTGAATCAACAGACAGATTGTGCAGCAACCAGTCATACAGCGGTCGGTGATCCTCAAACTCCAGCGTGCATAATGAGTGTGTGACATGCTCAAGCGCATCGGAAATGCAATGAGCATAGTCATACATGGGATACACTTTCCAGTAATCACCTGTCTGATGGTGCACGACGTTACGAATGCGGTAGATGATCGGGTCCCGCATATTGATGTTGGGTGAGGACATATCTATTTTCGCACGCAAACTGTACTGACCGTCTGCAAATTCACCTTTCTGCATACGCAGGAACAATTCGAGGTTCTCCTCGGAACTACGCTCCCGATCGGGACTGTTGCGGCCAGGCTCTGTGAGACTACCCCGGTATTCGCGGGCCTGCTCAGGTGTCAGGCTGCACACATACGCCTTGCCAGCGCGAACCAATTGCAGGGCAAAATCAAATAATTGCTGAAAATAAGCAGAGGTATAACGCACCTCACCGTGCCACTTGAAACCCAACCATTTGACATCAGCCTTTATGGCATCAATGAACTCCTGACTCTCTTTTTCAGGATTGGTATCGTCAAAGCGCATATTGCATGCGCCATGATATTGCTCGGCCAGCCCGAAATTCAGGCAGATTGATTTGGCATGTCCTATGTGAAGAAATCCATTAGGCTCAGGTGGAAAGCGGGTTTGCACCCGACCGCCATGCTTGCCCGATGCCAGATCATGCTCAATCATGTGGCGAATAAAATGGGACGGCAGTGCGTGGTCAGTGTTGCTGGAGTCATTCATGGTGGT
Source organism: Rhodoferax sp. OV413 (assembly GCA_943330915.2). Taxonomy (GTDB): domain Bacteria; phylum Pseudomonadota; class Gammaproteobacteria; order Pseudomonadales; family Pseudohongiellaceae; genus Pseudohongiella. Next base: position 9,761 of record CALQJO020000064.1, read on the forward strand.
GAATCTGCTTTCTCATGAGGATTAAAGTCATTATTATAACCACACTTGACCGTCGGCAATAAGAGCCGGCAGTGACTGGTTTCCCCGCCCGATACGAAGGCATTAGCACAGCAGGACAGCAAAAATGATAATTTTCAAGACCAATTTTGGCGACATTCATATTGAACTGGATTTCGAAAAAGCACCTTTAAGTGCTGCCAACTTTCTGGCCTATGCCAAAAGTGGTTACTATGACGGCACTATTTTCCACCGCGTCATTGATAACTTTATGGTGCAGGGCGGTGGCTTCAAGTCAGGCATGCAGCAGAAAACAGCTGGCAAACCCATACTGAATGAAGCTGATAACGGCCTGCAGAACGCAATTGGCACGCTTGCCATGGCTCGCACTTCTGACCCGCATTCAGCCAGTGCGCAGTTTTTTATCAACGTAGCCGACAACGCCTTCCTTAACCACAAAAGTAAAACAAGTCAGGGCTGGGGCTACGCTGTATTTGGCAAAGTCACTGAAGGAATGGACGTTGTTAATCGCATCAAGCAATGTAAAACAGGATATGTCGCCGGTCACCAGGATGTACCGATTGATGAAATTCTCATCAATTCAACAACTGTGACGGAAAGCTCGCCCGCCAAGGATGAGTGATTAACCGACTCGGGAGAACCATGTCGCAAACAAAAAATAACAACAAAACCCTTTTTATATCCGATCTGCACATTGAGTCCGCCAGAAGTCCAATCATGCGAAGCCTGTTGCAGCTTCTGGAGCAACGGGCACAAGGTGCAGATGCGCTGTACATACTGGGTGACCTGTTCGAAGCATGGGTGGGTGATGATGACATCAATGATGCTGCGGATATCGTTGCTACCACATTAAATGACCTGAGCAATCAAGGCACCCGCATCTATATGATGCACGGCAACCGTGACTTTTTAATCGGCGCTGACTTTGCATCGCGCTGCGGCGGGGTTCTGCTGCCCGATCCTGCGATTGTCGATTGTTACGGTCAAACCGTGTTGTTGCTGCACGGGGACAGTCTCTGTACACGCGACACCGCCTATATCAGTTACCGAAAACAGGTACGCGAATCGTCATGGCAGCAGGCTTTTCTGGCACGCCCCCTGCTGGAGAGACATATGATTGCCCAGCAGTTGCGCCAGCGCAGCATGGCCGAGAACAGCCACAAGGCTTCAGACATTATGGATGTGACACATCAGGAAGTACTTAATCTGCTGGAAATTCAAAAAGTTAATCTAATGATTCATGGACACACCCACAGGCCGGGCATTCACACTATCCGCCTGCAGAATCCCATAAATGACAAAACTGAAGCCGTGCGGATTGTGCTCGGCAGCTGGGATCAAAAAGCCTGGGTACTGGAGTTCAGTGCTGAAGGCTATGAACTCAAACACTTCCCCCACCCTGCTCAGTCAAGTTAGGTGCAGGCCATGACTGGCCTACCGCTCCGGAAAGTACCGATCCAGATGTGCCTGGCTCAACACCAAGAATTGTCGGTCAACATCTTCGGCCAGTTCAGCCAGACTCAGCTGCTGCCACAGTGGGCGCACCTGAACGCCAAAAGATTCCAGCTCAGTCAATGCCCGGTGGCGTTTTTTCAATAAATTGTGCAACCAGATGGCCGGCGGCAACTCTTCGTTATACGGTACTGCGAGTCGCTTTAAACCTGAAGCGAGGTCGCGAGGAGAACGGATGATAAAGCGCTCATCCATCAGAGGTTCTACAAGGCGAGACAGTCGCGTCAGAACGGCAGCTTTCTGCGAATCGCTATAAAGATTCCATTCAATAACTTCTGCTGCAAAACGTTTGCAACCCCGACAAATGCTGTCTCCAACTGAAGTAGTAGAGCAGATTCCGATACAAGGGGTTTTTACACTCACCGGCTTCATCATAAAAGTCCATATACAGCTGGATCCAGCCCCGGCAGTTAGCCTCCGAACTGGAAGTTTTAAGCATTCTACACTAGAATCGCAGGCCACTTTTCAATGCTTACCTTTTTGAATTCCGACTTGATTAACTATTTCTTCTGAAGGGGATTAATGTGTTAGAAGCCTATCGTAAACACATGGCCGAACGGGCTGAGCTTGGCATAGTCGCCAAACCACTGGATGCGGCACAGGTTGCCGAACTTATTGATCTGCTCAAGAACCCACCTGTTGGCGAAGAGCAGACAGTTCTTGATCTAATCTCCAATCGAGTACCTGCGGGTGTTGACGAGGCAGCATATGTCAAAGCTGGTTTCCTGTCCGCGATAGCCAAAGGTGAAGCAAAATCTCCTCTGATCGACAAGAAGCATGCAGTTAAGCTGCTTGGAACAATGCTAGGCGGTTACAACATCACCACTCTTGTGCAACTGCTGGACGATGCTGAGCTTGGGGCTTCCGCGGCCGAAGAGCTCAAGCACACGCTGCTGATGTTTGATGCTTTCCACGATGTGGAGGAAAAAGCCAAAATCGGCAATGCCAACGCCAAGGCGTTGATGCAGTCATGGGCTAATGCCGACTGGTTCCTCAACCGAAAAGAATTGCCGAAAAAGCTGACCATCTCTGTGTTCAAAGTACCCGGCGAAACGAATACTGACGATCTGTCACCTGCACCTGACGCATGGTCACGACCTGACATACCGTTGCACGCTTTGGCGATGTACAAGATGCCACGCGAGGGCGTCACCAACGCTGCAAAACAGATTGAAGAACTCAAGAAACAAGGCTTTCCTGTCGCCTTGGTAGGTGATGTGATGGGCACGGGTTCCTCGCGCAAATCAGCCACCAACTCTGTGCTCTGGTACATCGGCGACGACATCCCGCACATACCCAACAAGCGTGATGGTGGTGTGTGTATCGGCAGCAAAATCGCACCAATTTTCTTTAACACCATGGAAGATGCCGGCGCCCTGCCCATCGAATGTGATGTTGAAAATATGAACACCGGCGACGTTATCGATATTTACCCTTATGAGGGAAAAGTGCTGCGTCACGGCACCGATGAACTGGTTTGCAACTTCGAGCTTAAAACTGACGTGCTGTTAGACGAAGTCCGCGCGGGTGGCCGCATCCCGCTGATTATTGGACGTGGACTGACGGACAAAGCACGCGCATCCATGGGCTTGCCTTACTCAACTGTGTTCCGTCGACCAACCTCGGCGGCTGACACCGGCAAGGGCTTTACCCTGGCTCAGAAGATGGTCGGCCAGGCTTGTGGCGTGGAAGGTGTGCGTCCCGGCACTTACTGTGAACCCAAAATGACCACCGTTGGCTCACAAGACACCACAGGCCCCATGACCCGTGATGAGTTAAAAGATCTAGCCTGTCTGGGTTTTTCTGCGGATCTGGTGATGCAGTCGTTCTGCCATACCGCCGCCTACCCCAAGCCCGTCGATATTGAAACCCAGCACACCCTGCCTGATTTTATCCAGACCCGTGGTGGCGTGGCCTTGCGTCCGGGTGACGGCATTATTCACAGCTGGCTCAATCGCATGCTGCTGCCCGATACCGTCGGCACCGGCGGCGACTCACATACCCGCTTCCCTATTGGTATTTCATTCCCCGCAGGTTCTGGCCTGGTTGCATTCGCAGCCGCAACCGGTGTTATGCCCCTGGATATGCCTGAGTCAGTGCTGGTGCGCTTTAAAGGCGAGATGCAACCTGGCATC
>CALQJO020000065.1 GCA_943330915.2 Rhodoferax sp. OV413
AGGACGAGACCAGGTTGCTGTTCAGCGTTTGTTGGCCGCCTTCCCAGGGGGTTTCGATGATCAGAAAGCGGTCGCCAGCTCTGGCATTGTTGGCCGCCCCGATGCGGATCTGCAGGTCTTGTGTTGCGCTGTCAGGTTGACTTCCCACCGCAGGCAGCACGGCAAATTGCCGCAACTGACAGGCATGTGCCGCCTCCAGTTCTTCAAAAAAGTCGTCCAGTTGTGGCGCAAGATCGCGAGTGACATCGCTGGCCAGTTGCGGCGGGCTGCGGCGCAACTGACTGTCTGTCGCTGGCAGCGTGACGTCAAACGTGTGTGTGTGCAACGTGGCACCTGTGCGTCGGTTGATCAGTGCCAGCTCGTGGTACAGCGTGACTGCCGGGTCACTGGCGGGGAGGTTAAGCGGCACAATCGGGTTGGCTTCGGCCAGGTATCTGGCCGCTGAGCGTGCGTATTGTGCCGCGGTCTGCGTACCGCTGATGCCTTGTTCTACCAGTTGGCGCACCCTGCCGTCATTGCGTGTGGGTGGTGTTTTGCTCAGTGACCACTGCAGTGCGTAGTCGGCATTGTCAAACGGTACCATCCCGGTCAGCAGCCGGTCGTACTGGCTGAGTCCGCTGGCCAACTCGTCTTCATGCATCAGCACCCAATTGTCGTTGATGGCGGCGTGATTACTCATCAGCTCACGGGCGTGTTGCTTGATGATATCGGCGTCGGCGTCGTTAACGCGACCTTGGCCCAGATCGGTGCGGGCAGACACCAGCAGCGTGGGTCGGTACCGGCTCGCTGCGCCTACAGCGCACACGCCGTCGCGCGCATTTCGCAGGCTCTCGGGCAGGGTGGCGGTGTGATCAACAGCCGCTTCTTCAGGCGCCGGCAAATACTCGGTTACCCGCACGCCCCTGACGGTTGCTTCTGTATCAAAATAGTTCGACTCCACCAGCGCACCGCTGCTGTCAATAAATGCGCTGCTGATGACGTTGACGGTCTGCTCCTGTGCCGCGTCCACCAGCGCGTGTTTGAGCGCGGCCAGGATGGCTTCGGGGCTGTCGGTGTCGGCCGGTGCAGGGCTCTGCGCGCCAGCGGCCATCGACAGCAACGCGCCGGCCAGTACAGCGATCAATCGGCATGCAGGCAAGGTAGGCATGGGTGTTCTCCGGGGTTACGCCTGGTATTCGCGGGAGTATTCCAGGTACAGCTTGCGCAGATCATTCACCACGGAGCGGCGCAGGCTGAGCGTAACTTCGTAGGTGTCAGCGCCCACCGGCGTGATGCTTTCCAGCTCCGCGCCGTAAATAACCCCTTGCACACGCGCCCGGAAGGAATCGTTGCTGAGCACCAGGTCGTTGACGGTGCTGCTGGAGTCGATGAACTGGCCGTATACCTGTTCGGCCAGCGAGCGGTAAGCGTCCAGTCTGGAGGCGCGTATCGCCAACAGTCGGCGTTGTTCTGGCAGATCGCTGGTCTGCAGATTGATCACCGCGTAGCCAGTGGCGCGAATGGTGTCCGCGGCCTCCAGCATGTTCATGACAGACGCCGGTGAGGATCGGTCAGTGGCGATGCCAGAGACGATGCAGCTACTGAGTGTCGCCATCAACAGCATCGACAACCAGACTCTGCCATTGACGAATTTCGATTTCTTGGTACTCAACATCACGTTTACCTCCCGGCGGGTATTTCATTCCTGATGCTCTCAAGTCGACAGTTGTCCGGAATGACTTTACCCGATTGTTGAAAAAAGTTGGCGCGCTAATTGCTTTGTTATTTGTGCGGCAAATTAATTGTTGTAAAAACACCGGCTGATATTTGTTAACTAATTAATAAGTAAGGATTTTAAATTGAGCAGTATGGTGATGTCATTTTTTGGACAGGGGGTCTCAAAAAGCACTTTACAGGGCTTGGGGATACCATTCCTGATTCTCATCATCATGGGCATGCTGATTCTGCCTATGCCCCCGCTGTTGCTGGATGTGTTCTTTACCCTGAACATCGTGATCGGCCTGGTGATCATCATGGTGGCCATCAATGTCACCAAACCACTGGAATTCTCCGCGTTCCCGTCCATTCTGTTGCTGGCCACCATGTTGCGCCTGAGCCTGAACGTGGCCTCTACCCGGGTAGTACTGGTCGATGGCCATAACGGCCCCGGTGCGGCGGGTCAAGTAATTGAATCCTTTGGAGAATTTGTGATCGCCGGCAATTATTTGGTCGGTATTATCATTTTTACGATCCTGATCATCATCAATTTTGTGGTGGTCACCAAAGGCGCCGGTCGGGTTTCCGAGGTGGTTGCGCGGTTCACGCTGGATGCAATGCCCGGCAAGCAGATGGCGATTGATGCTGATCTGAATTCTGGTTTGATTGATCAGGCCACCGCCAAGGCCCGGCGTGAGGAGGTCAGTCAGGAGTCGGACTTTTTCGGATCGATGGATGGTGCATCTAAATTCGTGCGCGGAGACGCCATTGCCGGCCTTCTGATTTTGTTTGTCACTATTTTCGGCGGCCTGACCATAGGAATACTCCAGCATCAATTGAGTTTTCAGGAAGCCGGCGAAATATATGTGTTGCTGGCCATTGGTGATGGTCTGGTCGCACAGATTCCCGGCCTGCTGCTGTCACTGGCCACCGCCATTGTTGTTACGCGCGTGACAACCGCTGAAAACACCTCGCAGCAATCCAGCATGCAGCTTGCCAACCCGCAAGCACTGTATATCTCCGCGGCAATCCTGTTTACGCTGGGGATTATTCCGAACATGCCGCATCTGGTGTTCCTGTTGTTTGCTGCCATCTGTGCCGGTGCTGGTTTTCTGATTCAGCGCCAGGCCTCACAAGTTAGGCAACAGGATGCCTCAGCGAGTGTCACTGCCAGCGCCGCCGCTGCAGAAGCCTCAGATATGCTGGGCTGGGATGATATCGAACAGTCAGACACCATCAGTCTGGAACTTGGCTACGGCTTGGTTGCGCTGGCCAGCCAAGAAGGTGGCGGTACCTTGCTGGGCAGAATACGCGGGGTCAGAAAAAAGCTGTCCGCAGAACTTGGGTTTTTGCTGCAGTCCATCCGTGTGCGCGACAACCTGGAGTTTGCGCCCGATGCCTACAAAATCTTGCTGCGAGGTATTGCGCGCGGTAAGGGCGAAATGAAAATCGGGCATGATCTTGCGATCAACCCCGGTAATGTCTCCGTCCCCCTGGATGCGACCGCCACCAAAGAGCCCGCATTTGGTCTGGATGCGTATTGGATTTTGCCCGCGCAACGCGATTATGCGCGCATGCTTGGGTACACCGTGGTGGATGCCTCTACGGCAATTGCCACCCATGTGAACATGGTGCTCAAAGACAATGCGCCCGAACTGTTAGGTCATGAGGAAACTCGTGAGTTACTGGACAAGGTAACAGAGCGATCACCGCAGCTGATGGATGGTTTGGTGCCCGAGAAGTTGACACTGGCCACGGTGAATCAGGTACTGAAGAATCTGATCGCTGAGGATATTCCCCTGCGCGACATGCGCAGCATTATGGAAAGCCTGGTTGTGGAGTCCGGAAAAACCAAGGACGCCGATGAGTTAACAGCCTTGATTCGACCGCGCCTGGGGCGCTTCATGATGCAGTCGCTAATTGAACTGGGCCAGACACTCTCGGTCATCACGCTGGAGACTGAGTTAGAACATTTGATTTCAAACACGCTGTTGCAGAGCCGCAAATCTGGTGAGTTGGTGATGGATCCCAAACTGGCTGAGAACCTGTTTTCAGCCATCGATGTCGAAAAACGCCAGACCGAAGACAAAGGCGTGCCGGCTGTGCTGATCGTCTCCCCGGGCATCAGGCCTTGGCTGGCGAAGGCGATGCGGGTGCGATCTCCCGGATTGCGGGTGCTCTCCTATACGGAGATCCCTGAAGATCAGGATGTCAAAGTAATCGCAAAAATAGGCCTCAACGCGCAATAGGTGACAGGATTTAATCATGAGAATTGAACGATTTGATGCCGTTGATGCGAGTCGCGGGATGCGCGAGATAAACACCAAATACGGCGATGACGTGCTGATCATTGCCAATACACGTGTTGATGGGAAAATCCAGTTTGTGATTGCGATTGATACAGAGGTTCGCCCGCCGAAACTATTCACGCCTGAATCCTTGGTTGAGGATTTCACAGGCGCTAGCGCGTCACCCGGCAAACAAGCCGACCTGCCGGATGAGCCAGCGCCGCCAGAGCCGATAAGCCTGCGCGATTCGCAGGATCTTGTGGCCTTGATGAATGCCGGATTTGGTGACATCAAATCCCTGCTTGAAGAGCTCCGCCAACAACAGTCAAAACCGCTGCCACAAATAGCCAGACGCGTCACAGGTGCTGCCGACACCGCAGCACTGCGGTTGATGCGACTGTTTGCAGGCAACACGCTGCCCTTGGATCTGCTGCAATCATGGGTGGGCGTTACCTCTGCGTGTGCGGAGGATGCGGAGTGTGTTGCTGCAATCCGTTCATGGCTTAACGGGAAATTGCGCGATGCGCCCCCGTTTGCCCGCCAGCCGGGTGTGCATTTTTTGGTGGGGGCTCATGGTGTGGGTAAAACCGTGAATGGTCTGCGGCTGGCTGCAAGGCTGAGCCATGGGCAGACGGCGCCCGCCGCACTGTTTGTGCCCTACAAGCTGGCGAACGAAGCCACACTGTCCAGCATTCGCATCATGGGGCAGAGAGCCGGCGTCAACTCGCTGCCGGCACCGGATTTTCCGGCGCTGGTGACGTTGATCAATGAGCATATCAGTCGATGCAGTCTGGTCATCGAATTGCCTGCTAATCTGCACGCCAGCGAGCTGCTGCGCTTGCAGCAACGCCTGCCGTCGGCGTTCTTTCATCTGGTGATTGCCGCAGACAGCCAGGTCAACGACCTGCAGTATGTAACACGGGAGGGCAGCCTGACGTTTTCCTCCGCCCTGATCACCCGAATCGATTATCAAAGTGTTCACTGGCCCTTGATTCATACACTGATCAGAAATGATGTGCCGGTGATGCTGGGCAGCCACAGTGGCAGCGTGGAACAGCCGTTAGTGGACATGGACAAGTCTTCCATTATTGATGATGCCATCAGGGGTATCAGTGACAAACTCGACAGCCATGGCAGCCAGGTGCTCAGTGCCTTCAGGTCCATGCAGACCCTGCCAACACATGTAAGCAAAGCGGAGATGATGTGAGTACAAAAACAATCTGTATCGCAAGTGGCAAGGGTGGCGTGGGTAAAACCACCCTCTCCATCAATCTGGCGATGGCGCTGGCGGAGTCGGGCCAAAGGGTTTTGTATTTTGATGCGGATATGGGGCTGGCAAACGCCCAGATTGGGCTGGGGGCTGAGTCGATTCTGAACATCGGGCACGTGCTCAATCATCTGGTCAGCCTGCCTGAGATCGTGCTGAAGACCCCGCATGGCATCGACCTGATTGCTGGGGCCAGTGGTTTGGCGGAGCTCGCCAATCTCAACCAGGTGGACACCTCCAATATCATCAGCCAATTCTCCAGCTTGCCTGACGAGTACGATGTGCTGATTGTCGACTGTGCCGCGGGCATTTCACAGAGTGTGTTAAGTTTTCTGGAAGGGTGCCAGTTGCGGGTGGTGGTGGGAACCAGTGAACTCAGTTCAATCGCTGACGCCTATGGCCTGATGAAGGTGATGGTCGGCGACCTTGGGCTGAGTGATTTCTTTTTTCTGCCGAACATGGTGGAGAATGAGCGACAAGGCGCAAAGCTTTTCGACAGTATGAACAAGGTTGTGCAGAATTTCCTGGCGACCAAGCTCAATTATGCGGGCTCCGTGCCACGCGAGATGCTGGTAGATTCGTCTTGGCGTAAAGCCACGCCGATGGTTAAACTGGCCCCGACCTCGGTGATGACAACAGCCATCCGCAAGGTCGCAGCCGGCCTGATGAGCCACAGGGGGCCTGCATTCTCGGCGCGGGGTGTACAATTTTTTATGGAGCGAACCTGAGCTCTTTATGAAAAAAAATCTCTATGAGGATGTTCAAAGGTTTGGTGAAGACCGCCTGCCTATCGGCCATTACCTGGGTATGGTCAGGCGTATCGCCATCCATCTGCGACCGCGCGTACCCGCCTATCTGGAGTTGGATGACATGATCCAACTGGGCACCATGGGGCTGATTGAGGCGGAAAAAAACTACGATGCCGCGCAAGGCGTGAGTTTTGAGATCTTTGCCAAAGCTCGCATCCGCGGGTCGATTATTGATGAAGCGCGCCGCCTCAGTGATGTATCACGGCTGGCCATCAAAAATAGCAAGGCGCACAGTGAGGTCATTCAGGAGTTATCCAACAGCCTCGGCAGAGTGCCGTCCCACCGCGAAGTTGCCGACGTGTTGGGTATAGGTATTGATGCCTACGAGAATCAGCGTAATCATGCCAATCAGCTCAATACGATTGAACTCGAAACGTTTGTTGATGAGAGCAACTTTGACCCCGAGCATAAACATCAGGATGTGTTTGACGATGTGGCGGAAGAGAGTGTCAAGTCGGTTGTCGCCACGGCCATTGCAACGCTGGACGAACGTAGACAAATGATCCTCAAGCTGTACTATGTCGAGGAGATGAACTTGAAAGAGATTGGCGCCGTCATCGGGGTCAATGAATCAAGAGTCAGCCAGATTCTGAGTGCCGCCCTGAAGGAGCTTAGGCCCCTGCTGGAGGCACCTTACCGAGGTGGGGAATTAGCATGATATGGGGCCGGGAATCAAAGTCCGAAAAATTAAAAAAGAAAGTGAAAGAAGATTACGACCATGCGGTCTCATTGGCGGAGTCGCCAGCCCGAGAAAATCGCATTTTTTGCGTGCGTGTTGCATTAAAATGCCGGGCCAACATTGATGCGGCCTTTGCAAAAGCAGCCAGCGATATAGAGCGCTACGAGGAGCTGGCGATGATCGCCATGGCCAAAGGCAGCGAAGCTCCCTCTGTGCCGCAGGCGGATCCGTTCCAGCTGGTAAAAAGCGGGGAAGAGTTTGCCTACACGTATATCCCTGAGCGATCTGCAGAAAAGATATTTGCCTTGGGTGCAGCGTATCAGACGCTAAAGATCAGTCGCGCACAAGCGATCGCGCAGACTCAGGCAGTTGCAGATCAATTGTGGCTTGATTTGGGATTGGCAGAGCCTTTTGAGGTGCTGCGCTTTTTGCGGGATGAGGAGCGCGAAGAAGGATCAACGGGCACAGACAGTGCAGCGTCAGATAAGGCATAACCTCGATCCGGCAGCGTTTGGCAGGAGTTTACAGCAACAATGACAACGCTTGTTATTCTGACATTTGTGACCATCTCCTCAATATTGATTGCAATACTCGTGCTGTATGCGATCGGAAAAATCAGCAGTATTGAGCAGGCGACACGGCAGATGATGACGCCCGGTGAACAGACGGCACCCAAGTCCGTGTCAAGTTCAGCACCCTTTCATGGTCTGGAGGGCAAGGCGCTGTGGGATATGTTAGCGGGTAAAAATCTGCCTGAGGGCGTTGTTCAGGGTGACCTTGAGTCATTTCGGGAGCAGTATGCCCCCGTCTTGCTGAAGGCCATCAAGGCCGCGTTTGCTGATGGACAAAATGACAGCAAGTTTGGGCAGCCGCGGGCAAATCCAAAAAATGACCGGGCCATAAAAACCCTCAGGCTCAGTGTTAACAGCTGGCTTCCGTCGCACGAAGTATCAAGCCTTTACAATGCCGGGTACGACAGCATTCGCGCTGAAGGCGATGAGCGGGCGCGTTTGCGAATGACGGTTAATGAGGTTGTCGGGTCGTTGTTTGCCAAGTTGCAGACCGCAGCACCTGGTGGTCTAGTGGATAGTCTGATTGGGGAAAAACCCGCTACTGTTGAGCCGGCGGATGACCCCGTGCCCAATGACACAAAAGCCGACGATTAAGAATCCCGAGGGGTACGCGGGGCGCTCACGAGCGCCCTGATTGACCGGTTAATTTGCCGGTGCGGTTGTAAAGTTGCTGACTTTGCGGCGCGTTGGTCTGGTAGATCGCCTGCAGTGCCTCTCGCAACACCGCTAATTTACGCTGAATAACCAACTCGTTACGTTTTAGGTGGGTCTGGCTGGCCTGCGTCGATTCCTTCAACTGCTGCCATTTTTCAGGCAGGCCTGCGGGTAGGTCATCAACATGTTGCTGCACCAGTGTAGCGGTGCGCTCAAAACGACCATCACTCAGAGTGTGCAATAACTGTTCTTTGGTTTTCTGGATCGCGTCGAGTTGATCGAGGTCTTGTGCCTTGATCGCTTCAAACTCCGCTTGCAGCGCGCTTTCGAGCGCCGCGACTTCGACAATCAGCTCGTCGAGATGTGTTAGCAGTTCACTCATGCGGCATGCTCGCGCAGATTGAGATTTCCCGGCCGGTTAATCCCATCACAGCAGTTTCTCAAGCGGCACAAAACTTTCTGCGATTCTTCGGGCATCCAAGGGGTAATTGCCCTGGCGAATGGCGTCGCTGATTTGTCTGACTTTGTTCTCATCGAACTCCGCTGACTTCATGGCTGTTGAAAATTTCTCGGACAGCACAAGATCACTGACCTGTGGGGTCAGCTCTGGCGCAGCCGGTTGGCGCGCAGCATCACTTCTGGACGTCTCACCAGACTTTTGCAGCCGGTTTTTCTCCGTGATGGATTGCGCGGTTAGTTTGTTGATATCCGGTGGAAGCACCGTGTTCATGACGTCACTACCTCTTTAAAAATTTGCGGAACGAGTCCTGACTCAGTGATGTCGACACTCGCTGGCAAGAACTTTAGCAGGGATACAAAGTTTTTTAACTGGCGTCGGTGCCCGGGGTTTTTAGCGGGGTTCAGCGCGCCCGACGTCAGTAATAATGACCCGGAAAGTCTCGCCGGATTCAGGATTTTGCACCTCGATCTGCTCGCCAATAACCCCTTGGTCCAGCGCTATGACCGGCGTCTCGATGGTCACAGGGCCGCGGCTGACCGACACAATCAGTTCGTCGCCGCGGACAACATCTGCCAGCTGGCGAAGATTTGAAAGACGTAATGGCTGATTGGGGCGCAACTGTGTTGAGGCCACCATACGTCGCAGTTCATCGAGGGAGGTCAAGGCATCGGCCGGCAGTGTTCCGTAAAAAGTCATCATCTGCGTGTTGGACTGCGTCAGTGCAGATCCGCGCTGCAGAGGACTGACCACCGTGAGCACTTGGTGGGCAATCTGGATATCTGCGGCCTGCAGCGCAGCACCGGACGACATATCCCTGGCCAATCGGGCACCTGCAATTTGACCCAGCGACGGTGCTCTGCCCGCGCTGCGCCTGGCTGAGGGCTCCGTTACCTGCACAACATCTGCGGCCGACAAGATGTGGCCGGCCGGTCTGGCCGCGACCAAAGCATAGGTCATCTGTGACGGTGAATTGTTGGCCTGGATAGGGGCGCGTACTGGGGGGCGTTCAAAGGTGACCCGTGTCACCACCGACCAGCTTGGCGAAGAACAGGAGACTCGCACGGTACTTTTGTCGTTAAACGGAAAACTGAACTCAAAGCCATCCGGACAGTCGGGCACCCGAACACGCCCGTCCAGCGCGGCCACTGTCACGTCTGACCCCTCAACACCCTCGGTACTCGATACCCATTCCAGCAGTTGTGCGGTCAACAGCTCGCGCGTTGTCGGTTCGGCAGCCAAGCCGCTGCGCGTACTCAGCACAACAGCAAGCGTGAGGCAAACGATGATCAGGTGACGGGTTAGGTTGCGCATGTAATTTTTTTACACCAATCAGGCAGCTTATGCAACCCGGCCAGCACGCGATGCCCGCAAGACAAAGCGGCGATGATTTGCCAGTTTTTTGCCGCTTTGAGCGGTGGCAGATTTTTGCTTGTTCAGCGGACGCAGACCCCGTGTCTGGGTGTGAGTCAGATGCTTTTTAAATCATTGTATTTATTAAATATATTTTAATTATTTAGAAGTTGCTGCTGTTGGCACGGCTCGTGCTAAACACTGTCTGTAACAGATTCAACAGAGGCAACCACAATGTCGACGATCAAGGATTACTTTGGGCTGAACGAGCAGGCTCTCCAGATGCGCAATACGCGGCTGGAATTGCTGTCGCAAAACATTGCCAACGCGGCGACGCCAAATTACCGCGCCCGTGACCTTGATTTTGCCGCCGCCATGAAGCGTGCCGGCAGCCAGGTCAATCTCTCGGCGACTCAGGGTAACCATATGCGATTGTCCCCGATACAGTCGAACATCGCCAGTGGAGCCGTCGTCTACAGAGTGCCTCTGAACCCCAGTGTGGATAACAACACCGTGGAGATGGGCGTTGAGCAGGCCAAGTTCGGACGCGCTGCCGCTGAGTACCAGGCGTCACTGCAGTTTCTGGAGAATCGCATCAGCGGGCTGCGTAAGGCAATCAGAGGAGATTAATCATGGCATTAGATCGGATTATGGATATCGCGGGCTCTGGGCTAAGTGCTCAATTGGTCCGCATGAATACCACCGCCAGCAACATCGCCAACAGTGGTGTTGTGGCGGGATCGGAGGCCGAGGCCTTTCGTGGTAAGCGCGCGGTTTTCCAGACCATTCTGGATCAGACGGCGGTCAGAAATGCGATGCAGGCCGCTGGCGGTGTCAGGGTAGATCGGATTGAAGATGATGCGCGTCCTCTTCAGGAAATGTATTCCCCGGGTCACCCTCAGGCCAATGAACTCGGCTATGTGTGGGGATCCAACGTGAACGAGGTCGAGGAAATGATTGAAATGCTCGATGCCTCACGAGGCTACCAAAACAATGTAGAGGTCATCAAAACCTCAAAAGATCTGATGATGCGAACCCTTGAAATAGCCAAGGCCTGAGTAAAAACCGGAGATAAACCATGAGCCAAAGTGTCTCATTACCATCGAACATCATGACAACCGAGCGCGTGCTGGAGCAGAAGTATGCGCCGCAGACAACCGATCAGGCGCTGGGCCGCGACGCCTTTCTGAAGCTGTTTACGACCCAGTTGAAAAGCCAGGATCCGCTAAGCCCGATGGCGAACGAAGCGTTTGTGTCGCAGTTGGCACAGTTCTCTTCATTGGAATCCATGAAAGCCATGCAGACGGCGATTGAGGATATGTCTCTGGGCATGCAGAAGGAGCGCATGATCAACGGCGCAGGCATGCTTGGCCGCAGTATCCCCTCTTCGACTGGTTCTCTGATCGGCGGAGCATCACGTGTCAGTGAAGTACGAGCTGATCTGCCGCAAGGCGCTGATAACGTCACATTCTCGATCAAGAATGCAGCAGGTGAAGTGGTGTATGAACAAAACTACGGTCGCCAGCAACCATCCGAGATGAGTTTTAAGTGGGACGGCACTAACAAGGATGGCGAGCCTCAGCCGCTGGCCGTTTATTACGCATCGGTTTATGTGCAGCAGGGCGGCAAGTCATCGGCCGCACCTGTCACTACCCAGGATTTGATCAAATCGGTTCGTTGGGATGAGACAGCCAAAGACATCCTCATCGAAACCGAGACTGGCAAAACAATTAATCTGGCTCAGCTTGAGCAAATCGAACTCTAATCAAATAGTCATATCACTGATACCGGTAACAAGGAAAATAATATGTCTTTCTATACCTCGCTCACAGGACTCATTGCTGCGACCACTGAACTCGCGGTCACGTCAAACAACATTGCAAACGCTGGAACTTCTGGTTTCAAAAAATCATCTGCCGATTTCGGGGATATCTTTGCTACATCCCCTCTGCAAAAGGCGTCAAGCGTGGTGGGAGCGGGTGTCTCTCTTAAGCAGGTGTCTCAGGAGTTCAGCCAGGGAAACATTGAGTTCTCTGCAAACTCGCTCGATTTGGCGATTACGGGCGACGGTTTCTTTGCAATGCAGTCACCGGATGGCACAAAGTTGTACACAAGAAATGGTGGTTTTGTACTGAACGAACAAAACCAGATGGTGAACAATGCGGGTCAATCGTTGCTGTCGCTGCCGGTTGACTCGACAAACAAAGCCGATTTCAGCAAACAAAAAACTGCGCTGACGATTCCGCGGAAAACCGTGTCCGAATTCAAGGCGACCACTTCAGTTGAGCTGGGACTGAATTTGCCGTCTGATAGCGAGCCGATCACGGCATCCTTTAACCGTAACAAGCCCGATACGTATCACAAAACCACGTCATTTACGGTATATGGAGCATCAGGGTCATCACATCTGGCCACAGCCTATTACGTGAAGACCGCGACAGCCACTGCGGACAAACCTTTTAACAAGTGGCAGACACATGTGTTTATTGATGACCAGGCGGTCAGCCCGCAGCTCATTCAGGCCTCTGACCGATCGGGCGATGAATTTTTTGTTAACAAATTTGGCGAAATCAAAACCCGCTCGGAGTTACTGCAATTACAACGTACCAGTGCGGAAAGCGAAAAGTATTTGATCACCACGGGAACGCTTTATAAAAAGTTTGCCTTTGATAACTTGTCAATACCCATTGAATCCAAGCCGGCAACCATCGAGTCACAGATACCCGCTACGTCAAACTTCATTGACAATCTTAACCTGACAAACAACAAGGACGGTGTTGATTTCTCGACCCTTACGCGAAAGCAACTGACCAACATGTTTCAGGTGTCAATCGATGGCTCATCATCACTTAACATCGGGCTTGAGCACTTGGCTGGTAAAACTGTCAAGCTTTCAGGGTCTCAGATCGCGTATGAGCTGTCGAATCAGATCAATACCCGTTTTGGTGATGGCAAGAATTTTTTATTCCCCACTGCTGCCCCTGCTGATGTGAACACCGGAAAAATTACGCTGTCACACGTTGTCGGAACTACAACGTCGACGCTGGCTCTGGATATCCCGGCGATACTCGCCTCTGTCGGTACCGCTGACGGTGTGTCGCTGATCAATGCGGGTCAGGCAACCCCGGAGGCGGTATCCTACGCGATCAATAAGCATATCAGGGGACTGTCAGATGCCGCGGCCGGTGCGTTCAAAAACATCACCGTCGAGTATGACATCGTCAACCAGGGACTGAAGATAACGCAGCGTGGCACTGTGGGTGATGTCTTTATCAAGCGCACAACCGGCACTGGCGCTGATCCCATATTTGG
>CALQJO020000066.1 GCA_943330915.2 Rhodoferax sp. OV413
AGCAGCATCGCCTACGCAAGCACCACAGGTTCAAACACCGTCAACCTGAATTTCTCAGCTGGCGATGGTTTTACTAACGGCGCGGCTATAACAGTTGCTGGCGTTGAAGTGTTAAACATCACGACCTTAGATACCACTTTTGCAGCCTCAGTCCCAACAGCGGTATTCGCTGCATCGATAACCGCTGCCGCAGCAACTACTGTGACGGTTTCCGGCAACGTCGGTATCAACTTGACAGGTCTGACAGCGACAACGCTGACTTCATTGAACGCCAGCGGCCTGACATATGCTAACGCCTTGGGTGGTCTGACATGGACTTCAGGTGCCTTGGCGGCTGCTTCTACTATCACTGGTAGTGCTGGTGGTACGAACGTTGTGACCACATCAGCTGCTCTTGGTGCAGTTACCTACACCGGCGGCACTGGTACTGACACAATTACGGGTGCTGACGCTGCCAACAACACGGTCAACTTGGGTAATGGAGCAAACAGCTTCACTATTGCCGCTTGGACCGCTGGTAACTCAAACATCACTGGTGGTTCAGGCATCGACCAAATCACCACTTTTGGTGGTGCAGACACGATCAGCGCAGGCGGTGGTAACGATGTCATCACTTCTGGTGCAGGTGCTGACGTCATTGACGGTGGTGATGGCGTAGATACTTTCGCTGTAGATGCGACCATGTTGGCAGCATCAATTGAAGGTGCTGGTACAGGCACCTCAATTGGTACAGTTATCAACTTGAGTTCATCTGCTGTAACAGCTGCCGCAATCAACGCTGCATCTCTTACGGCTGCGACCCCTGCTGGTGTCTTCATTGCTGGTTCATTGGCAAGCGTTGCTGCAGGAACAACAGCTTACACGTTTGCAACTAACAGCAACTTGTTTGCAGCCACTGCTGACACGTTGAGCAACATTGAAAGCGCCACGGGTTCAGCTGGCCGCGATTTCATCTATGCCGGTGCAGCTGGCGGCGGTGTATTGAACGGTGCCGCAGGTGCTGACACGATCACTCTCGGCGCTGGTATTGATACAGTTGTGGCGGGTGCGGTAGGGCAGTCTATTGTTGCCTCTGCTGAGACACTAACCACTGGTGGTGCAATTGCTAACGGTGAAACGCTGACATTCGGTAACGGCGTGGATATCATCAGGAACTTTGTATCTGGCGTCGACAAAATCGATGTTGCTACAGCAGCTACAGCAGCAACGCCTGGTATTGGCTTGAACGGTAATACTGACCTAGCAACCGGAACTACATACTCTATTCTGGGTACCTATGATTCTGCCACAGGTGTATTCACCCTTAACTCTGCTGCAACTGCTGCAACTGCTAACGTTGCAACACTGCTGGTTGTGGGTGATGCTGGCGCAACGACATTCGAGTCATCAACAGGCTATGTATTGTTAGTCGGTGTTGCCTCTACTGTTGCAGCTGACTTTATCTAAGCGCTTGAATTAAATCAAAAACTACTGCTGCTGACGGTGTTGCCATCGCCAGTAAGCAGTAGAGAACAAAAACCCCAGCAGCGCTAACCCAGGCTGCTAAACAACGAAGGCTGGTCCCGCAAGGGGCCAGCCTTTTTTGTGTCATAAAACTCAAGTAATTTGTACAAAGCCACTGCGAAACAAAAACGGCTTATCTTGGAGTGGCCTGCGTTAGTTGCAATGTTCCATCCGCAGTGAAAATAATCTACATTTAGGGTTAATAATAAAAAACTTCTAACCAAGAGGTGCCACCATGAGTTTGCCAACACTCGCGACCCCCGTTATCTGGAACAACCTGAAACTAGAATATGTTGGTCCTCTGTCATTGGATTACGATCTGGACGGCAAAGATCGTAATGCAAAAATTAAAATCACCAATATCGGCAATAAAGAAATTCAGAATATCCACTTTCAGATTGCTATTCAGGGCGTTGGTGAATATCCGAAGGTGGTGGGTGATGGTGGGTTTGCCGTATTCCCAAACGGTGGCAACATTGACCTGGCACCGGGAGAAAGTTATGTCGCGCAGAACTGGCTGCAGGGTATTTACGAAGCACGGTTTGGCAACACGCCTCCTGCTAAAGGCCAGACTAAAACCTACAGTATCGATTTTATTCTAGCGACGGATAACGCAGCCTTTCAGCGCGCTAATCCGGTTGCAGACCCTGTTCTTGCTGGCAAGTTCACCCAAGAAATCGCCTTCTCTCGTTTTGACTACGGTATAAATGATTTTCGTACAACAACATCAGCATCTCTTGGTGCTGGACAAACGCTGTCTGGCAGCATTGCATTGCCCAATGGCCCGCTGCCTGGACTGACGGTTGAAATCGGCACGCCTTACAGCCGCTGGTATAGCGTGGAAACCAAGGTTAACGGCGCGGTCGCAAGTTTTGCGACAACAGTGCCTGTCAGGGATGACTGGGTGGTGCGCGTTACCGCCAATAACCAGTTATCAACAACGTTGTCTGCGACGCAGCTTGCTGATGCAGGGCAGATTACCCTGAGCACGGCCAGCGCCCTGAGTTATGGTTATCAGGTTTCCAAAACAGCCGCTGCACCGGTCGGTTACTGGCGTGGAGCCGTGAGCGAATCCGAGCGCACTTTTGTGCTGCTGCCGGGGCAGGAAAACTGGTCCGACCCTGGCGATAACGCCGCTGATGCGGCTCTGCGTGCCACGTCGCTCATCAGAAAATACAGCTTCGGCGGCGACCTGCTTTGGGAATACGCCCCGGGCTGGGAGACATGGGGCGGGGACATGACGGCGGATGGTAGTCGCGTGGTCTTTCTGTTGAACCCTGATATTACTCAGTACAAGGCTGGAGTCTGGAAGCTGGGTGTCCTTGATGGCAGCAATGGGCGTTTGCTGTGGTCGGTCACTGGCGACGTGCCATATCTGGGGGGGCTTGAGGCGTCAATCAGTGACGACGGCCGATACGTTGCTGCTGGGTCAACACAAGGTGCGCTAGGTTTGCACGATGCGGTGACGGGCGCTTTGTTGTGGCAAAAGACATCCGGCACCTTTGGGCAGGTCCGCAAGATAGTTTTTGTAAATGAATTTATGTATATCGGCTCGGGCGACGGCTATCTGGTCAAAATGGTTGCCGCAACAGGCGCGCAGGTTTGGAAGGCGTATGTCGGTGGCTGGCCATTTGTGAATGGCCTTGATGTCAATGAGAAGGCGGGTTTGATTGCACTTGGCACAAAGTCCAAAGACACCACCGTGGTTAACGCCCGGACCGGTGAGATCCTGTGGTCAAAACAAACCGGCGCGCTGGATGCGGTTATGTCCGCTGACGGTAAATATGTCGCTAACTTCTACGGTGATATTTTTGATGCGCGCAGCGGTGCGCTGGTCGGGCAAACCGGAGTGGGCGCGACTGCGGTATTTTCACCGGACAGTCAGTATCTGATACAGGCCGACAGAGGACTTGTTGTAATAGCCGATTTGAGTGGAAAGATTCTCTCGCGCAGTGTGGATAATAGCGACACCGGTATCGGTGGTGGGGAGCAGGCGCAGTGGAGTTACCTCAGCGCCAACGGTGCCACTCTGCTGGTTGCCAGCCGCGATATGGATACACCCGGCGAGCGGGCGCTGACCATCTGGTCTCGCGGCGATCCCGTGCCCCTTGCCAACAACCCACCCGGCGTACCTGGCCAGAATCCAGGCAATAATCCGCCGCCGGCCAACGTTCCGCCCACACCGGGCAACGATCAGTTTGCTGCACGTCAAGGGACCAATTTGATTGATGGCGGCGGGGGGATAGACCGCGTTGTTTATGAGCTTAGCCGGTCCGAATTTAACCTGATCGCAAATGCCGACTCTTTTGTTGTGCAGTCTAAAAATGGCCTGTACTCCAACACATTAAAAAATATTGAAAGGATACAGTTCAAAGACACCTCCATCGCGCTCGACATCAAGGGTAATGCTGGCATCACCGCGAAGATACTGGGTGCAGTTGCCGGAAAGCAGTCGCTGTCTAATAAGGAGTATGTCGGCATCGGCTTGGATCTGCTTGACAAAGGCATGAGCTACACGCAGTTGGCTGGGCTGGCCTTGGACGCACTGGGGCTGAATACCAACGACAAAATAGTGACCGCGTTATGGACCAATGTCATCGGCTCGGCGCCTACCGCCGCAGACAAAGCACCCTTTATCAAGATGCTGGAGGATGGATTTTCCCGCGGTGAGCTCGCCAGGCTGGCTGCAGAAACCGGCGAGAACGCCGCTAACATCGGGCTCACCGGCATTGCACAATTTGGCATTGAGTACCTGGGCTAAAAGGTCTCTATCGTTAATGTAGCATCACAGGTGTCGGTAGTCAGTGTACCGACCCAGATGTCATAGACGCCGTTGACGGCCTTGGGCAGACGAATTTTTGCATCCAGACTGCCGTTGGAGTCATCGTCATGCTGCCATGTGCCACTTGTATCGTTGAGCAGCAGAATGCTGTCACAGTCGCTGTCAACACGAATTTCCAACTCCCGGGCAGCGCTATTGCCCGAGAAATTCAGTTTAAAATCTGGCGCTTCCATTACATAACCTTGACCCGGTAATTCGCTGCAAAGGCCAAGATCAACAGGGCCGCCGGCGACCACCTCAAAGGTCTGCGGCGAATACAGATCGTCGCTGGAGTAGGACAGATCGCGGCCGGCGAGATTAAAGTCCGGACACGTCGCCGCGCCTTTGCTCTTGACGGCAGCCGGAGCCGGATCAACCTGCTTTAGGTCTGCCGGTGTTGAGCTCGCCGGATTAAAGTCGGCCAGATCCACTGACGCGAGAAACTCCGTCGCATCGCCTAGCGCCTGTCCGTTGATGAGTATCTCGCCACGTTGCACATTCAGCGTGCTGCTGACCGAGTCATTATTCACGGTCACATAGGGCAGTTCATAAAATTCATCCAGCATGGTGCGCACGGATGCCTGCTGGTCAGCCGGTATGGTGTTATCGATGGCGCGGTTAATGGCGCTGAGCGATGCCTGCAGACTGGATTCAACCGTGATGGCATTGATGACATCGTCGATGGCGCCGCCGTCTACCTGCTCTGAGCCGTCATAATTGACCGACAGCGTTGCCAGAATATCGTCATCGCTGGGCAGGCTGAGCGAAAGGCGCTCAACATTAAATGAAATCTTATCGGTGGCCAGTTTGCTCAGTGCATCCGTCAGGCGCTGCGGGTCAGCCGACATATCCGTCGCAGACGTATCTGCCCACAGCTGCTGGAGAGCCTTGTAGCTGTCAACATGGATACCGCGCATCGAACTCTCCATCGCGATACCACCAATAACCTGGTCATTAAAGATCACTTCCTCGATGGCAAAGGATGCAGTGTTATCCACTGTATCGTTAAGCACTTCTGAGCGGCTGTTGATGCTGTAGTCATTCATCACAAAGCGCATATCTTGCTGCGGCACAGCCAGGCCAAGCTCGCCTAGGTCCACATCAGTGTTCGCCATCCAGATGCCACTGTCGAGCCAGAACTCGCTCAATGCCCGCAGACCCGCCATCCTGAAGGTGCCCATCTCAGCGGCCCCCAGTTCAAGTTGCTGCGCCCGCATTTCCAATTGTACCTGCGTCAGATCGCGGTTAGTCACCAGCGTGACCGCAACATCGTCGATCTGCAAATCAAGCGTTTCGCTGCCCTCAACGATGCGCCCATCATAATCCTGCACAGACAGGCCGGTGGCGATCTGACCTGTAAACCCCAGTGTGCTTTGTAGGCTTAACACGGGCAGCTTTCCAGGGTACTGTGGCAGGAAATCACGCATCTGATCGGGCAGGGGGACTGCAAGGTCCAGCCGCGCAAGACCGGTATTTATGCCGCCTAGCCAGGGGCCATGGCGGATATCAAATTGGCCCGCTAAATTGATTTTTTCATCGTAAAAACCCAACGGTTCCAGAATCTGCGCCGCCACCCCACTCGCCTGCAAGGGGCGCCATGCCAGCTCATACACAAGTTGCCCGCCAAAAAAGCGACGCTCATAGTCAAACTTCAGCACACTGACGTCATCGCGCGCCAACAACATGGATTGGTATTGATCAACCTGCTCAGCAACCCTGCCGCCGATAACAGCAACCGAGCCAACATAAAGCGCTGACACCCCCAACAGAGCGGCCAGCGGCAGGAATAGTTTATTGTTGGTTAACGTCATCGTAATTCACCTGTTTTTATCGAATCACCAGAGGCGCACCCGGGCTGGTGTAAACCAGTTGGTTAGTGCCATCTATCGAATACGCAAAGTACACTTCCAACGAAACTTGAGGGATACCAATGTCTGCAAAGGAAAGATTTTTGAAGGCAGTTAGTTCCTCTATGGCCTTCAGAGGCCGCGGGGTGATACTGCCCAACAGCGTTGCCGGATCACCGTTCCACTCGACGTAATTGCCCTGCGCATTCACCTGGAAAAACCCCAACCCAGCGGCAGCAATTACCATATGCGTGCGACCAACTTTACCAACATCTGCCGGATCCAGCGTGATAGTGCCCACAAGGCTCAATAAGTCAGTACTGGAATAGAGTGTTCCAAACTTGTTGTCAGCAGGTTCAGAGCCATTTGTTCTGATGACCCCGCCGTGCGTCTGTGCACTGGTTGCCGCGCCCGTTGCGTTTGCCATTCTTAATGTGGGCCGCGTTTGCATAGAACGAGCCACTTGAAAGCGAACCGCGTTGAGTGATTTGACTGAGTCGGCCCCGCTGGCCTCGTTTGCTGAGTCAACACCACAGGGCTGCCCTTCACATTTGACCAACCGAGGGTTGGAGAATAAAGGCACCGACACGCTGTCAGGAAAATGGGTGTCGTAAGACATGATGGTCAGAAAAGAACCTGTTACTCCATGCCCCAGGGACCACGGAAAAGTACCTTTACCCTCCACCCTTGAATGACCAAGCCCCAGGTTATGCCCGATCTCGTGAGCAAGTGTCCCGTTGTCACAGCCCCCGCCTTTTACTTCAGACCCCGCCGCATAGTTTGCAGAGTAACCTGCTCCCACCGTGGTGAAATCTCCCAGCAGACCATGCCCGAGGCCAAAAGCAATCCCACAGGCATCATCACCCTCGTTAATGAAACCATCCATAAACACCACCAGATCTGCCCCGGCAACAACCCTCTGATATTCGAGGTCCTGGAAGGGAGCAGTCTGATCACCCATTAAACCAAGGGTGGTCTTGATTTTACTTACAACGTGATCCACTTTTCGGTAGCCAACCGCTCTAAAGCTTATGCCGGCCTCCGAGTTTGCGAACATCGCGTTGGTTTCCTGTAGCAGTTGATTCAATTCCAGATTGGCATTGCCGGTGGATGAATCCGCTACAAATTTGGGGCTATAGACAAATAGCAGGTCGATTTCTGCTGTCTTACCTTCTTTTGGCCCAGAGACCGCATTCGATGGATCTGTGCCGATCAGCTGTTCATTAAAATCGCTGATGCCGTCACCATCGGTATCCTTCAGTACGTCGTTCACGACTGATACGGACTCTGCTGTGGAGGCTTTGCCCAATGATGCCGCGCTTTGCAGGCTGGGAATGGACTTGTTATCAGTGCGCACCGTGTACGAGATTGTCGATTTTGCACCAGGAGCCAAATCAGGTATCGCGCACCTCAACTCATTAGCAGGTCCTTCGGCATAATCAATCACTTGTAGACGGCATCCCGCAGTGCTGTCCAGAAAGTTTGCCCGATCAAAAATGAAGTATACCTTCAGCGTTTCACCCGTAATGACCGCATCGGTATTGTTGAGTATGTCAATGGTTGCAGTGACAGTATTACCGACAAGTATGACTTCACTGGAAAAAGTCTGCGTTATGCGGACGCTTTTCTCAGACTCCAGGTAAAGGTACGTCGGGGAACCTCTCGCGCTATTGTCAGCCGGCATGGGACCATCATCGGTGGGCAGAATCAGGAATGCATCTGATTCACGAAACATGTAGCCATCGTAAAGGTCGCCATGACGACGCGCGATCACACGCAGCTTGCCTGTTGGCGTGTACACAGTGCCCACAAGATCATTAGCATCATAGGTCAATGACAGAACATATTCCGCGGCGGATTTGAGCGCCGCTTGCACGCCATGTTCACCACTGATAAAGGTTTGCAACCGGGTTATCCGATAATCAAGCTCGCCGTCTGGCAAGGGGATGGTCAGGTCGCCGCCTTCGGCAAGCTGAGCAAGTGACGCTGCGGGCAACGAGATTGCCAGTGCCTCTACGGCGTTGATGGGCAATACGATTGAATTTCTGGTTGCTGACAGCGTATTGGCTTGCTGCCAAAGTGGTTCGGCATTGGCAACCGACACAAGCATAAACAAGAGTGATGCTACATAAAGTCGTTTAAACATTTGGCAAAACTCCATAACTAAGTTTTTGATGGTTGCAATTACGTAAAGAAGTTAACTGATTCTGTGTTGATCAGTGGAAAGGCACGGCTGACTTGGGCCGTCTCCAGACCAAGGTACTTACGCAGCGCTTTTTGCACATGCGCGGGTAATAATTTTATGCGCCCACGCTCGTTGGGATTCGTCGCGCTAAGATCAAGACTGAGCGCATTCTGGATTTCATCTGTTTTTCCGATCACCCGGTTTGTGTAGGAGGCGCCCTGCTCCATCACCATGTAGCTGCCAACCGGCCAGTGATCCTTACCATTGCCGGAGTTGTAGTGCGGCGTGCGCGAAAAATCTGAGCCAACGACCAGAATGAGGCGCTGCGCGATGCCCAGCGTCTCGGCAAAACTCCACAGGTAGTCGATAGCGTCGGTGAGCCCGCCGAGCAAGGTGGACTGCTGGGCGTCATTGTTTGCGTGGGTATCAAAACCGCCATCAACCACATCCGCGGTGATGCTGACGCCTGCCTTGAATGACAGCAGCGCAAAATGAATCTGATTAATCAGCCGGTTACCCTGGCTGATTTTCTGGAATTCGTCGTTAGTCGGTAGTGATCTGGCAAACACCGACAAAGCATCAGAGCTGTTTAATGCCTGCAGGTAGGCGGCTCTGGATCGTTTGCCGGTTTCCAGCAGAGTGTCGTTGGTCAAGGCTGTCTGCATGTTATCCGCGTGCAATTTGCGGATTAACGACCAGACAGTCGGGTCGACCAGTGTTTGCCCGCGATCATCTGTGCCTGCCAACAAAAAGCCGCGCATCTGCGTCACTGAGTGGCCAAGCACGGTGGGGCGCAGCAGCGCCGCCGTACGACTCCAGCCACCGAACGAGAGGTAGGACATGGGTAAATGCGGGGCATTAGCGGCAGCGTACAAGGCTGTCAGCGAAGGATAGCCGTCGGCCAGGCGTCCGCTCCAATTCGCGGTTTCGCCTATGGAGTGGGCATTGGTCTGCGCGTCAACACCGTTGATAATCAGTATGTTACGGTGATGTCGCTCAAAAAAGGCGCGGTTTTTGGCAAACGGCGCATACGCAATATTACCGGCCATCTGGGTGCGTTCAGTTTTGGACCATTGCGTAATGGGCTCAACGCCAGATTGATTTTCTTTCGGATCGCAAAAGCAAGTCACATCCCACCCGCCGCGGGCTTGCAGAGTCATCACAAACTTACCGGCAAATGCCGCGGGCTGGTTAGCAAACACCAGGCTTGGGTGAGCCATGGCTGCGGCGGCCATCGACAGTGACTTTAAAAACTGACGGCGATCGTTCAACATAATTTACTCGTGCACATAATCATAGTGCGTCATCAGGTAGGCAATTACCGCAACCCAGGCACGTTTGGCGCCGTTGGTGTCAGACATCCATGGCTGCAAAACAGGCCCCAGATATTTCCAGTCGTCCTGCCACCAATCACCATCGGGCGATGGGCGACGCGCCAACAACAGCTGCGATGGCGGCAGCAGATCACTCAAGAAATTGCCATCGGTGTACCAATGGCATACGTCGATCTCTTGTTTGCCGCTCAGGCGTGCTGTTTCCAGCGCCACCGCAAACAAGGCGTAAATCTGTTGAACCTCTGCCGAATCAGCCGTCAGTGTGCGGCCATGGAAGTCATGAACCAACTTAACAATCTGTTGTTTGATGAGGCGCGAGTTGGGGGTGGACACGGTGAGAATATCGCCCGGGCTGACCACCTCGATGGACGCCCGCACGGGCTCTGCCTTGGAAGGAGCCTGTTGAGCCGACACGTGCGCAACGATCTCAATGTCGTAGGCGGCGCCCAGCTGCAAGGCCAGAGTCAACCGGCAATGCCCGTAAAATGTGGCTTCCTGCTCTTGCTTGTAGCAGTTTTGGCCACTAACGGAGATTTCAGGTGAATTCATCGTAAAGCGCATCCCGGCACCAGAGGCGTGCCGCAAAGAGATGCCCTGCAAATACAAGACCCGCTGTTCAAGACACTTGACACCGTCGTAATCGCAATACGGGTTGGCAAAGTTGACATGGATGTTGGCGCCTTGAGCAGGAATGCTGGCGGCTATTTTGATCTCCTGCGACTGCGTGCGTGCGCTGGAGCTTACATCAAAGGTCGCGGCGGCCAGTGCCAGCGGTGTTGTGGACGGCTCCAAAAGGTTAAACATGCGCCGCTTGGCTGTCGGCATTGCAAAATCTTTAACCACGGCTGGGCAGGAGATTTCAGCCATGATGGCCTGCTGCACGGAAAAGATCGTTGGCGTGAGCACCGTTGCCCGCTCCAGTACTGCGATAGAGTCAATACCGCCGAGCATGACGTTCATGTTCTCGTAGTCTGACCAGATGCGACCAGCGGGGCTGGTGGTCGTTCGCCAGTTCACGCCCGTCACATTCAAGGTTTTAGCAGCCAATTGTGCCGGCCCAAGCAGTCGTGGCGCACCCAGATTGGCTTGCAGCTGCACGGCGCGAAATTCATGGCGGCTGGACGATTGTGCAGTAAACCAGGGCGACATCATCATCTCGACCAGCATATCTTTGGCATTGCCCCGTTGACCCAGTGCACGCGCGAAGGCGGCAACAGAGGCTTGCTGGGCGCTATAGGCAGCACTTTTGTCAGCAAAACCCTGGTCAGACTCAACGCTTGGCAGTACCACAAGATTGTCGCCAAAAATCGCGGGCCACCAGAAACGCGCGGCAGCCGTTAAAAAGGCAGGCTCGCGCACAATGGTACTCGCCAGCTCGCGCAAGGTTTGGTCGCGACTGGTCAACGTGGTTTCAAACAGTCCGGGCAGTCGCATGTCGCGGTACCACAAATCGCCCTGGCGGTAAGGCGAGACGGTTCCATCGTTGGGGTGCTTGTACAAGTGATCCAGTGTGTCTTTACCGTTTTCACGGTACATATTCCACTCGCTCCAGTTCTGGAACGCGCCGGCAACCGGGTCAAGCACGGCGTGGCAAACCGTGCAGTTCGGATTATTCATGGTGGGGTTGTTGCGATCAGCCAGAGTCGCCTCATCCAAAGGACGTGCAGACGACTTTTCGATATCAATGCCCAAGAAATGGTACAGCGTCCAGCGTGCACGGGCGCGATTGCGGTTGGTGGCCGTTGTCGGGTAACGGCTGAGCAAGCCAAAATCGGTCAGCAATCCTGCGTGCGGGTAGTCCGCCAACGGCGTGCCCATACTCAGCACCTTGTAGCCTGCCTCAGCACCGCCAAAGAATCCACGCTCAGCAGATGTCACAAGCTGATTGGAATAGTAGTACTGCGTGATTCTTGAGGGCTGAAAATCTGTATCACCAGCTCCTGTGGGGAAAGTTGCCGTGCCACCCAGATATTGGTTAAGCAGCGGATTCATCATCATGTAGTTGGCGGTGAGAATTTCCGAATACGGCAAATCGTTGATGACAACATGTGCAACCAGCTCACCCGAGGCCCTGATGGCAGATTCTTTGAGGCGATGCCCATATTCTTGCCAATAATTCTTACCTGCCATCACCGTGTCGTAATGCAGATTTCTCAGCAGCGGAAAATTGTTTTGATTGGAATTTATAGGATCCTCAGCACCGCGTGTCAGCAGGCGGTCATTGGTTGCATTAACAACAAAGTCTTTGAACCGTGGCCCGCTCATGAGCCCCCGCAGCGCGGTGCGCAGTGTGTTGTCATCGCCGTTGCGCACGGCCGCCATTTGCGCAGCACTCGGTGCCTGACCGGCAATCAGAATGCTGGCGCGCCGGAATATCGCCTCTCTGGGTGCAAGCTCGACAGAGGCCAACAACGACGCCGAACCATTGATGGGTGCGGGTGCCTCACCAGGTTCAAACCGGTAGACCAGCCCTTGATTCTGCGCCAACCGGTCTGCGTCGAGCAGCCTGAGTACCTGCTCCATGGCGTTGTAATCCTGCCCACCCCGCACAATTTGCTGGCCGCCGGGGTGCCCATTGCCACCCGATGCTTTGCCTAACAGCGTATCAACTGAATTGCCGGGCCGGCTCAGGTATGACAACAAGGTGTTCAGGTTGTTTAACGCTGCCCCAGTCATGTTGCGCTGGAATTTAAGGGCCGAGTTGCGCGCTGCGCCACCTTCAACATGGCACACAATGCAACGCAACTGCACGATGCGGCTTTCCACCTGCGCCTGATAGAGTTGACTCGCCTGTGCCATCTCAGGCGACTGGTCTGCCGGGTTAACCATCAACACAAAGGGCTCTGGTGTAAATTTAATTACCCGTTGGTCCTGCGCCGAATAGGCGACAAAAATCTGATATTCGCCCGGATCGCTCAGGCGGCCTGACATCAAATGCACCCGGCTGGTCTCGCTGAGCGTCACATCACTGAGAAACGGCAACAGCGTCTCAATTGCACCATTCCAGGGGGTAAAGGTGCGATCTGGGCGCAGCAGGTAAAAGGTATTGTTTTTAACAACAACCGCATACGCAGAACCCTGGCGTTCCATGTTGGCGGTATCGGGCTTGAATGAAACAGAGATGTCGAGTAACTGCTGTGTGGACAGCTTGTTGGTGGCTGAGGCGGACTCCACACTCAGCGAGAAGCGGGCGTTTGTGGCAGAGCCATCAATGGCAGCTGCATTCACAAATGGCAATGTCAGGGTATCGGCTTGCACAGTGCTGGCGGACATCTGCCCGATTAATAGTGCAAGAACCCAAAGTAACTGGACTGGCCATGGGCGTGTAGACGCCGCTGAATGGTGAGTTGTCTGACGATTCATTAACAATCTTCCGTCAT
>CALQJO020000067.1 GCA_943330915.2 Rhodoferax sp. OV413
GGATGTGGCGGCTGCGGAGCAATTCTTTTGTGAAAAAGTGACTGAGGGCCAGCGTCAGCTTGTTTGGAATACCTCGATCAACGATGGAGACTTACCTGCCTTGGGCTGCAGCGGCACCAACGTAGAGCCGGTGAGTGATGAGCGTTATCGTCTGGTCAGTTTGTCGCACGTAGGTCTGACGATGCCTTCCGACGATCCACATTACGGTGCAGACGCGGGTTACAGGCAATGTTTGCATTATTCGGGAAACACAGAGCGAATGCTGGCCTGCAAAAATGATGATATTGGCACTGTTTACGGTGAGCGAAGCTTATTGGACGAGGGCTTGTTTGAAGGCATGTTGATGCGCCGAACCACCTTTAATCCCGTATTTGCTGAGATGATGGCGCAGGTAGATTGCTTTTTTTCTGCAACTTGTGAGCATTAGGGGTTGGATGAACACAAAAGCGAAATGGATAGACTACGAGTATGGTGTCAGTTGTATTGATACCGAGATTTTCCGTATGGGATTGGCATCTTGTTATCTCATCAGGCAGGGGGATCATGCGGCTTTTGTTGATACCGGCACCAGCAACAGCCTGCCTTTGTTGCTGCAGGTACTTGATGCTCATGGTCTGGCCCGTGAGCAGGTGCGGTTGGTTATGCCGACACATGTTCATCTTGACCACGCTGGCGGCGCAGGAGCCCTTATGGAGGTCTTGCCTAATGCACAGTTGTTGGTTCATGAGCGTGGAGCCGCGCATATGATTGCTCCACAAAAACTTCAAGCCAGCTCATTGGCCGTTTATGGTGAGGATCGATACAACTCGGTTTTTGGTGACCTGAAGCCTGTCGCGGAACACAGGGTCACCGTTGTCAGAGACGGCGATGTGGTAGCACTGGGCAATCGGCAACTGCAGTTTATTGATACCCCCGGGCACGCCCGACATCACTATGTTGTATGGGATAGTTTGAGTCGTGGTTTGTTTTGTGGTGACAGTTTCGGGGTAAGTTATCCGGAACTCAACCATGGTGCGAGTCGCTTCATTTTCCCACCAACAACACCAGTGCAGTTTGATCCTGTTGCCTGGCATAGCACCATCAATCGATTATTGGAATTTTCACCGCAGTACGTTTATTTGACTCACTTTGGCAGACACGATCAGATCGTAAAGTTTGCAACTGAACTCCATCAGCAGATAGACGCTTATGTGATTATTACCGAGAAATTTGCTGAAGCTGCGCAAGGCGGTGCAGTTGAGTTGGCAGCATTGCTGATGCAGCACAGTTATCAAGAACTGCTTCAGCGGCACCAACTTAAAATGCCGGTCGATGCGATCCGCCGGCTATTGAATGATGATATGGAATTAAATGCGCAGGGACTTCTTCACTGGCTGCAACGCAGATGATGATCTTTGTTGTCAGGCACGGCTGAACAATATGGCATCCAGTCTTAGTTTGCCTAGTCAAAGCGAGAAAATTGCAAAGTAAGAAACACAATACATAGTAGTCAGCGCACCATTTCTGTGGCAAACATAACTTACTCTAGTTTTTTGACCCCGTAACGACGCATCATGGACTTGCAATCATGCCTGCGTTACCCTTTTCTCATTCCAAACCTACAGACTGATCGCGTCAATGACTGAACTTTTAAGACGGCTAATAGCGCCACGTTTTGATTTGCGGCCCCAAGAGCGCAGTCTTGCCTGGCGCTTGCATCTTGACCTGCCACTCTTGTCGGGGCTACTAACCGTTTGTCTTGTTAGTTTGCTTGTTCTATACAGTGCAAGCGGCGAAAGCAGCACCATTGTTGCCAATCAGGCTGTGCGATTTTCCGTGGGCTTTGCGGTACTTTTTGTGTTTGCCCAAATTCCCCCGCGCACTGTCAATCGCTGGGCGCCACCGTTATTTGCGGTTTCCTGCTGTTTACTGGTGATGGTGTTGTTTTTTGGCGTTATTGTTAATGGTGCGCAGCGCTGGTTACAAATACCGATGTTTGGAAGATTTCAACCATCCGAGTTGATGAAATTAGCTCTGCCCATCATGGTTGCATGGTATTTCAGTCAACGCTCGTTGCCGCCAAAATTTCTTGATGTTGTTGTTGCACTAACTATTGTCGTCATTCCAGCTGCCTTGATTGGAACTCAACCGGATTTGGGGACAGCAATTCTGGTAGGCATGGCCGGCATATTTATTCTCTTTTTTGCAGGGCTTTCCTGGAAAATAATATCTGCGGCAAGTGCTATGGTAATTGTTGCTGTTCCACTGATGTATATCTATGTGCTCCATGACTATCAAAGGCGGCGTATAGATACATTGTTTAATCCTGAAGCGGATCCTCTGGGAGCGGGTTGGAATATTATTCAGTCGCAGATTGCTATTGGATCAGGAGGGCTCATGGGAAAGGGTTGGCTAAACGGAACTCAATCCAGATTGGATTTTCTGCCTGAATCTTCAACCGATTTTATTTTTGCCGTGATCGGTGAGGAGTTTGGTCTCATCGGGATTGTCTTGTTGTTAGTGTTGTACCTTGCGATTGTAGCCCGTTGTCTGTTTATGAGTATGCAGGCCTCCGATACTTTTGGCAGATTGCTTGGAGCAAGTATTTCACTGACATTCTGTCTCTATGTTGTGGTCAACATGGGCATGGTGTCCGGTTTGTTGCCGGTGGTTGGGATGCCGTTGCCGTTAATTAGTTACGGGGGAACATCGGCTGTAACGCTGCTGGCAAGTTTCGGGATTCTGATGTCGATCCACACCCACAGGCGCCTGCTACCCCCTTGAGAAGGCGTTTTTCTACTCTGCTGAAGCCACCCGGTTAACCAACGCGACCAGATCAACGGGATTTTGTGGAACTGGTGTCAGTCGTCCATTAACGAACAGCGCAGGTGTGCCGCGAACGCCGGCGCTGGTTCCGCCACGCTGATCATTACGTATCTTCTGAATGATGGTATCTGACTGCATATCTTCGTGTGCGCGAGCAACGTCCAATCCGAGCTGTTCCAGATAGCCATCAAATTCCTCATCAACACTTGACAAGCCTGACCAGAAAGCCTGATTCAGAAACAGTTGGTCATACATCTCCCAAAATTTTCCCTGAGCACCAGCTGCCTCGGCATAAAGTGCAGCTGTCCACGCAAATCGATGTGTCGCAGTCAATGGATAATGTCTGAATGCGAGCTGGACCTGAGTTTCAATACGTGGCCACGCCATCGCCATCATCTGGTGCTCAGCAGCACACGCGGGGCACTGGAAATCTGCATACACCATCAACTGCACACCTTCGGGGTTGCCTTTGACGTGGTCATTGGGGGCCAATTCATCTGGTGGATAGACGGTTCCTTGTCCCATCAGTCCGTAAAGGACAGCAATCAAAAGCAGAGGCACCACTAAAATCAATGCAATATTGCTGATTTTCTTTTGTGACAAATTCTTTTTGGTTGCTGCCTGCTGCTTTTGTTCTTTTATCAGTTTCTGTTGCTCACGTTTATTCATATGTTTCTCCAGAACTTCCTCAATCTGCTTATTTTTCGGAATGACAAATTCTTAGTTGATATGTTCAATAATGCTGCTGAACCGACCGCTTTTCAGTCTGGTGAAAATTCGATCTCCCGGGTTAACCTGTATGCTCTTTGTTAAAAGCTGTCCATCTTCGGTTTGAGTAATGCTGAAACCGCGCTGAAGGGTTTGTAAAGGACTTACGGTATCAAGAGCTCTCGCTGATAACTGCAGGCGGCCTTTCTGGTGCTGGAGAATTTGCTGTATCACTCGTGTTAAACGAGTCTCAAGCCGATCCAGCGTCTGTGCCTGATCCTGTAATCGCCTGCCGGGATGTTGCAGTCGTTTTCCAAGCCATTCCACCTGCCGCATATGTTGTACTAGCCTGGATTTAATAAGCCTTTGCAGTGTTAGTTCAACGTTTCCAAGCTCTTTTAGAAGCGCACACTGATCAGGGCTGATCACTTCGGCAGCTGCAGTTGGCGTTGGTGCACGCAAATCGGCTACAAAGTCTGCAATGGTTACGTCGGTTTCATGGCCAACTGCACTGATAACCGGCAATGAACATTGGTGAATTGCACGTGCTACATTTTCATCATTAAATGATTGCAGATCTTCAAGCGAGCCACCTCCGCGCGCAAGAATAATGACATCAATTTTCAGATCGTCCTTGCGACGCTCCGCAACAGTCAACGCATTGCAGATTGCACTGGCTGAGTCGGAGCCTTGTACCGGCACAGGTATGATGGTGACTTTCATTCCCGGGTATCGACGTTGAAATACGCTGAGAATATCTTGTATAACTGCCCCGGTCGGAGAGGTAATAACTGCGACATGCTGGCACGTGGCGGGTATCGGAAGTTTTGTAGACTGATCAAACAAGCCTTCATGTTGAAGCTTTTGTTTTAATATCTCAAATGCACGTTGCAGCTCGCCGGCACCTGCCTCACTCATACTGTCAAGGATGAGTTGATAGTCTCCACGCCCCTCATAGAGACTGAGTT
The DNA here is from genome assembly GCA_943330915.2 of Rhodoferax sp. OV413. Taxonomy (GTDB): domain Bacteria; phylum Pseudomonadota; class Gammaproteobacteria; order Pseudomonadales; family Pseudohongiellaceae; genus Pseudohongiella. Next base: position 4,482 of record CALQJO020000067.1, read on the forward strand.
TGCCCTTGACGGTGACCTGTGCCCCATTTGCAGGTTTGAACTTTACTGACAAGTTGCGGTTTCTGAACATGGCACACCTGACTTGAGCATGACTGTCTTTCAGTGTCAGGTACCAATGGCCGGAGATGGGTATAGAGAGATTTGAGATTTCTCCCTCAACGATGACTGACGAGAAACACTCCTCGAGCAATCCGCGCGCCAGGCTGTTCAGTGTGCTAACTGAAAGTACAGCCGTTTGATCAGCTGGTTTTTCAAAGTAATGTTGGTTCATGGCGCCAGTTTACCTGACCCACCATGGTCTGTATAATCGCGTTTTTGTGGATAGGTGAAAACTTATGTTACGGATAGTTGATGAAGCACTGACGTTTGATGATGTACTGCTTCTGCCCGCCCACTCGACGGTTCTTCCTAAATCAGTCAGCCTGAAAACCCGCCTGACCGCCAATATCATTCTGAATATTCCACTGATGTCTGCCGCCATGGATACCGTGACGGAGGCTAGACTGGCAATTGCCATGGCGCAGGAAGGAGGTATCGGAGTCATACACAAGAACATGACCATCGAGCAGCAGGCCAGGGAAGTAAGGACTGTTAAAAAGTACGAAAGTGGTGTTGTAAAGGATCCGATCACGATTTCACCTGCTGCCCGAATTTCTGATCTTATTGCGTTGATGCGCGAGAACGATATTTCAGGAATGCCAGTTGTTGTAGGGCGTCAGTTGGTTGGAATCGTGACTAGCCGCGATGTGCGTTTTGAAACCAATCTTAACGCAACCGTTGAGACTATCATGACGCCAAAGCCGAGCCTTGTAACGGTTAAAGAAGATGCCAACAATGATCAAATAAAAGCGCTTCTTCACCAGCATCGCATAGAAAAAATTCTGGTTGTGAATGACGCATTTGATTTGTGTGGTCTGATCACGCTAAAAGATATTCGCAAGTCCGAAGATTATCCCAATGCGTCAAAAGACCAGTTGGGTCGTTTACGTGTGGCGGCGGCCGTCGGAACCAGCCATGATACCGTGGATCGTGTTCATTCACTTGTTGAAGCCGGAGTCGATGTCATTGTTATCGATACGGCTCATGGTCATTCCGCTGGCGTGCTTGATATGGTTAGACGCATCAAGGGGTTACACCCTGATCTTCCTGTTATCGGTGGCAACATCGCTACTGCCCAGGCTGCACGTGACCTGGCCGAAGCCGGTGCAGATGCTGTAAAGGTTGGGATAGGTCCGGGGTCAATTTGCACCACGCGGATTGTTACCGGTGTTGGTGTGCCACAGATGACAGCAGTGTCAAATGTTGTTGAGGCGCTAAAGGGCACTCAGGTTTCCGTGATTTCAGATGGTGGCGTCCGCTTTTCAGGGGATCTTGCCAAGGTCATTGCTGCCGGAGCCAATGTAGTAATGGTGGGCGGTTTGCTTGCTGGAACAGAGGAAGCACCGGGTGAGGTTGAACTTTACCAAGGCCGTAGCTACAAAGCATATCGAGGTATGGGTTCACTTGGCGCCATGGCACAGAGTCAAGGTTCCAGCGATCGGTATTTTCAGGATGCTGCCTCCGGTGTTGAGAAATTGGTGCCTGAAGGTATCGAAGGGCGTGTCCCCTATAAAGGGCCTATGTCAGGCATCGTGCATCAGTTAATGGGCGGTTTACGTTCTAGTATGGGATATACAGGATGTGCTGATATAGACGCCATGCGCACCAAACCAGAGTTTGTGAAGATAACGTCGTCAGGCATGCAGGAAAGTCATGTTCATGATGTCAGTATCACCAAAGAAGCTCCAAATTATCGACTCAGTTAAAGTTAACCCTCGTGCCACTTGCAGTTAGTGATTTTCTAAATCAAGAACTGCAGGCAGCCTGTCAGACCAAGGCCCCTCCCGACATGACTCAGCACAATATTCACAGTCAAAAGATTCTAATTCTGGATTTCGGTTCGCAATACACACAACTCATTGCGCGACGTGTTCGTGAGCTTGGTGTTTATTGTGAGATATGGGATAACCAGTGCGAAATAGATGAGGTAAAGGAGTTCGCACCACAGGGGGTCATTTTTTCCGGAGGTCCCGAGACGGCAACAGAACAAGGTTCTCCTCAGATTGCCACGTGGTTTTTTGACCTGAATTTGCCATTGCTTGGTATTTGTTATGGCATGCAGAGTATGGCCGAACAGTTGGGCGGCAAGGTAGAGTCCTCAGATAAATCAGAATTTGGTTATGCGGAAGTTAATCTTCCGACGCCGGGCGCTTTGTTTAAGGGAATTGAAGATCGTATAACCCAAGATGGATCTGCAGTGCTGGATGTCTGGATGAGTCATGGCGATAAAGTGGTTGAATTACCTCCTGGATTTGTTGTCAGCGCTCAAACAGGCAGTGCCCCGATCGCAGCAATGGCGGATGAATCGAGACGCTTTTATGGTGTGCAGTTTCACCCTGAAGTCACGCATACATTGCAAGGTCAGCTCATATTGGAACGTTTTGTTCATGTTATTTGTGAGTGCAAAATGCTCTGGACTTCCGCAAATATTGTTGACGATGCCATCAATAAAATTCGTCAGCAAGTTGGCGATGATCATGTCTTGCTGGGTCTTTCCGGCGGGGTCGATTCCTCAGTTGTTGCAGCCTTGCTGCACAAAGCCATTGGTGGTCAGCTGACCTGCGTGTTTGTTGATAACGGTTTGTTGCGTTTGCGCGAAGGCGACCAGGTCATGGCGACCTTTGCGCAAAATATGGGCGTAAAAGTTATTCGTGTTGATGCAGAGAAGCGTTTTCTGGATGCGTTGGCAGGTGTCAGTGATCCGGAGAAAAAAAGAAAAACTATTGGCAATACGTTTATCGAAGTGTTTGACGAAGAGGCTGGCAAGTTATCCAACGTCAAGTGGTTGGCACAAGGCACTATTTATCCAGATGTCATTGAATCTGCGGGGTCACGGACAGGCAAAGCCCATGTGATCAAATCTCACCATAATGTAGGTGGATTGCCCGAGAATATGAAACTGAAACTTGTTGAGCCATTGCGTGAACTGTTTAAAGATGAAGTTCGTCACCTAGGTCTTGAACTGGGATTGCCATATGACATGGTGTACCGTCATCCTTTCCCGGGACCTGGATTGGGTGTGCGTATTCTTGGAGAAATCAAACGAGAATACTGTGAAATTTTGCGTAGGGCTGACGCTATTTTTTTAGAAGAGTTGCATAAGTCAAGTTTTTATCATAAGACCAGCCAGGCGTTTGCTGTATTCCTGCCTGTTAAATCGGTCGGGGTTGTAGGTGATGGTAGGCGTTATTCATGGGTTATTTCGCTGCGGGCAGTGGAGACCATTGATTTTATGACTGCACGATGGGCCCATTTGCCCTATGACCTGCTGGAGATTGTGAGTAATCGCATCATTAACGAGATCGCTGATGTGTCGAGGGTGACCTACGATATTTCCTCCAAGCCGCCAGCGACTATTGAATGGGAATAAATTCTGACGACATTGCTTTTATGCGTGAGGCGTTGCACCTCGCTCAAATGGCTTTTGATGCCGGCGAAGTGCCGGTAGGTGCCATACTGGTAAGAAAAGGGCAGGTGATTGGAAGAGGTTTTAATCAGCCGGTAAGAACTCATGATCCGAGTGCCCACGCTGAGATCTGCGCGTTGAGGGATGCCGGACATGTTGTGGGCAACTATCGTCTGCCAGATGCAACACTCTACGTCACTATCGAGCCTTGCACCATGTGTTATGGCGCGATTGTCCATGCACGAGTTAAGCGGTTAGTGTTTGGTGCCGCGGAACCGCGATATGGCGCGGTTATCAGCGGTCAAAAATTGCTTGAAAACGGCCACTTCAATCATCGTCCCGACGTACTGAGCGGTGTGCTGGAGACGGAATGTGCTCAGATTATGAAACAGTTTTTTGCGGCTAAACGGCAGCAAGCAGCACAGTCACAACAGTAATAATCGCCTGATTTTTATGATTTGATGGCGTATCATATCTCCCTGATTTTTGAGCTGCCATTTAATTGAATTTTCACCATTCAAATTTTCAGAACCTCTGATAAAAAAGGCTACCAGACACAATGTTTGTTCTCACTGGCTGCACCGCGCTTTCCGATTTTCGTCTCCGTAAACTTCTGCGTCAGATCCAACGTGAAATTCCTTTTGTTGATGCAATGAATTGTTGTTTTGTTCACATAGTTGATTGCGACGAAGTTCTGGATGATGCCCGTAGTGAGGTTCTGGAGCAGTTGCTGAACTATGGAGATGGCCCTGCTTTAAATGATGATCTGGGGCAGTTTGGTGTTTTCCGTTTGGTAGTGCCAAGACCGGGCACCATTTCACCCTGGTCAAGCAAAGCAACAGATATTGTCAGAAATTGTGGGCTGCAGCAGATTCGTCGCGTAGAACGCGGGATGGCATGGCATATTAGCCTCAAAAGGCCTTTAAGTGATGAGCAACTGATTCATCTGGATGATCATCTGCATGACAAAATGACTCAGGCAGTGCTGAATGACTACGAGGATGCGGTGTCTCTGTTTTCGCACGCGCAACCGGCCCGCCTAAGTACTGTAGATATACTAGGGAATGGCAAACAGGCATTGCAACAAGCAAACCAATCGATGGGGCTGGCGCTCGCTGGTGATGAAATTGACTACCTTTACGACGCTTTTCTTAAATTAGGCCGCAATCCCAATGATGTTGAATTGATGATGTTTGCGCAGGCTAACTCAGAACATTGCCGGCATAAAATATTTAATGCCAGTTGGACGGTTGATGGTGTTGAGCAGTCTGATTCTCTCTTTGCGATGATTCGTAATACCTATAAAAAAGCCCCGGGCAAGGTTTTGTCTGCCTACAAAGACAATGCCTCTGTTATGACGGGTAGTGTTGCCGGTAGGTTTTTTCCACAGTCAGATTCGCATGAATATGCTTATGTTACTGAACCAATACACATTCTAATGAAGGTGGAGACGCATAATCATCCAACAGCAATTGCGCCTTTCCCCGGAGCAGCAACCGGTAGTGGCGGTGAGATTCGTGATGAGGGGGCAACCGGGACAGGTGCCAAGCCCAAGGCTGGATTGTGTGGTTTCAGTGTTTCGAATCTGCGTCTGCCTGACTTTACGCAACCATGGGAGGAAGATTTTGGTCGCCCAGCGCATATTGTGTCGGCTCTGGATATCATGATTGAAGGTCCAATCGGCGCAGCAGCTTTCAATAACGAGTTTGGCCGCCCGAATCTGTGTGGCTATTTCCGCACTTTCGAAGAGGCAGTGCCTTCTGCTGGGCAATATGAGGTTCGGGGTTACCACAAACCGATCATGATTGCTGGTGGTTTAGGTAATATTCGCGAACAGCATGTCCAGAAGCAACCATTTTATGCGGGCGCAAAACTGATTGTCTTGGGCGGGCCAGCCATGCTGATAGGTCTTGGTGGCGGCGCCGCATCTTCCATGGCTGCTGGCGCTAGCAGTTCAGCCCTTGACTTTGCATCAGTGCAGCGAGAGAACCCTGAAATGGAACGTCGCTGCCAGGAAGTAATAGATCGTTGCTGGCAAATGGGTGACAGCAATCCGATAGCCTTCATACACGACGTAGGTGCCGGTGGTCTTTCTAATGCGCTTCCTGAACTGGTAAAAGATGGTGAGCGTGGCGGTGTTTTTTCGCTGCGCCAGATACCAAATGCGGAACCTGGCATGTCACCTTTGGAAATCTGGTGTAATGAATCTCAGGAGCGTTATGTGCTGGCGGTTGCTCCCCACAATCTCGAATTGTTTGAGCAAATATGTCAACGTGAACGCTGTCCATATGCAGTAGTCGGCGAAGCCACGGACGAGCAGGTTATTCGTTTGCGCGATGAGCACTTTGATAACTTGCCAATCAATTTGCCTATGTCAGTGTTATTCGGCAAGCCGCCCAGAATGCACAGAGATGTGCAGAGTCGGTCTGTGCAGCTGGTGGCCCTGGATACTAATCAGATTTCTCTGGACGAGGCATTTGATCGGGTGTTGAGCCTCCCTGCTGTCGCCAGCAAAAACTTTCTTATAACGATTGGTGACAGATCGGTTACCGGGCTTGTGGCCCGAGATCAGATGGTAGGTCCTTGGCAGGTGCCAGTGGCCGACGCTGCGGTAACCGCGGCGTCATTTGATAGCTATTGTGGTGAAGCCATGTCCATGGGTGAGCGCACGCCGCTGGCATTGCTTGATTCACCTGCGTCTGGTCGTATGGCCATTGCTGAAGCCATTACCAATATTGCATCAGCAAAAATTGAACATATCAGTGATATCAAATTGTCCGCAAACTGGATGGTAGCGGCGGGTCATCCCGGTGAGGATGCGAAATTGTACGCTACCGTTAAAGCGGTGGGTATGGAGTTATGCCCTGAACTGGGTATCTGTATTCCGGTAGGTAAGGACTCCATGTCCATGCGTACCGTTTGGCAGGATGACAGCGGAAACACTAGAAGCAACACGGCGCCTCTGTCATTGGTCATTTCCGCCTTTGCGCCGGTAACGGATATTCGAAAAACCATGACGCCTCAGCTGCGCTGCCTGACTGAAGACAGCGATCTTGTGTTGATTGATCTGGGTCGTGGTCGCAATCGAATGGGTGGTTCCGCGCTGGCGCAAGTTTATCGTGAGCTGGGCGATGAGCCAGCCGATATCGATAATCCTCAGGATCTGAAAAACTTCTTCAGTCTGATCCAGCAGTTGAATGAAGATGATTTATTGTTGGCCTACCATGACCGTTCTGATGGGGGGTTGTTGGTGACTGTGATTGAAATGGCATTCGCCGGTCACTGTGGTATTGATCTGCATCTCTCGGCACTGATGCATGCTGAAACAAATGTAATCGATGTCTTGTTCAACGAAGAAGCAGGAGCTGTTCTGCAGGTTTCGCGCAGTCAACTAAATACAGTGCTGAGCGCAGTCGAGGAATTCGGCTTGGCAGAATGCACATCAGTGATTGGTCATCCTGCAGTGCATGACAATATCAGGGTCATCAATGAAGGCCGACTGTTGATGGAGCGTTCAAGAATAGGCAGTCAGCGTCTGTGGGCCCGTACCAGTTTTGAAATACAGACTCTGCGTGATAATCCGGAGTCTGCTCTGCAAGAATACGATCGTTTACTGGATAAAAAAGACCCCGGTCTACATGCCAGGTTGAGTTTCGACATCAATCAGGATATCGCCGCTCCGTACATAAACACTGGCATTCGTCCAGCTGTTGCAGTACTGCGCGAGCAAGGTGTGAATGGTCAGGTAGAAATGGCTGCTGCATTTGACCGCGCTGGCTTTCGTGCGATTGATGTTCATATGAGTGATCTGATAGCGGGGCGTATTGACCTGTCGCAGTTTGATGTATTGGCCGCTTGCGGCGGTTTCTCTTATGGTGATGTCCTCGGTGCTGGTGGTGGTTGGGCCAAATCCATATTGTTTAATGAGCCTCTGCGAAAAAAATTCGAAATGTTTTTTGCGCGTCCCAGCACTTTATCGCTGGGTGTATGTAATGGTTGTCAGATGATGTCACTGCTACAAGAACTTATCCCTGGAGCGCAGAACTGGCCAAGATTTGAGCGCAATCATTCTGAGCAGTTCGAGGCGCGGGTCAGTTTGATCAAGATCGCAGAATCGCCGTCGGTTTTTTTACAAGGTATGACCGGTTCTATCTTTCCGATTGCTATAGCTCATGGTGAAGGGCGTGCAAAATTTGCTGACGAAACGATCCATAGTCAGATAAAAATTGCACACGGCATAGCAGCGCAATATGTAGATAATCATGACCAGATTACCGAGCACTATCCGGAAAACCCCAATGGTTCACTGGCTGGAATTGCTGGTGTCTGCAGCAAAGATGGCCGCGCAACCGTCATGATGCCACATCCAGAGAGAGTTTTTCGTGCAGTGCAGAACTCCTGGCGAGCGGCTGAGTGGCAGGAAGATGCACCGACCATGCGTATGTTCCGAAATGCAAGAGCGTGGCTCAAATAGAGTTAAGATTGTTGTGCTGTCTGTAAGCGACTGGTTGTCTTATGCTGAAACTTTGTTTTTATGTGCCGGAATCTCATCTGGAGAAAGTAAGATCTGCAGTTTTTAATGCAGGGGCTGGTCGTCTAGGTAACTATCAGGAATGTTGCTGGCAAGTGCTAGGCTCAGGTCAGTTCAGGCCTTTGCAAGGAGCTAACCCTGCGGTTGGCACGGTGGATACGCTTGAACATATTGCCGAGTATCGTGTTGAGATGGTTTGTGCGGAAGCCTGCGTCGGTGCCGTTATCGCTGCTTTGCGTAACTCCCATCCTTACGAAGAGCCAGTTTTTGATGTCACTCAGGTTTTGGACTTCACACACTCTCACTGATAACTGTCATCGCAGTTTTTCGTTCTGGTGAATAAGTTACATCGTACATCCGTACTGGAAAGCGATTAAGTTTGTGGTCTCTGAAGAACTGCTTAAGAGTGGTTTTTACAACAGCGAATGCAATTTCATCCCAGGGGATTTCGTGCTCGCTGAACAGTTTGACTTCAAGACTTTCAGCGCCCGGCGCAAAATCCAACCCGTCA
>CALQJO020000068.1 GCA_943330915.2 Rhodoferax sp. OV413
AGGGGTTGTGGTATAGACGCGGGTGCACACGCCTCTTTTCTGCGGGCAACCTTGCAGAGCAGGAACATCGCTTTTAGCGACCTTGCTCTGTCTTGGTTTACGAACCAACTGGTTGATAGTTGCCATTCATTACTCCTGGTTTTGTCAAATAAAATCTATTACACCGGCGTGAAGAAACTTGCTGCGAATATCAATTCACAGTTAAATTCACTACCCAGAATAAAGGATGCGAGAGTTTAAAGACCCCGCACCCCGTAGTCAACCTAATTCAGGCCTGCAAAAACACGCTACACGCCTGATTTTAACGCTTCTGTCAGAGCTGCTTCGACTTCGCTGGCTGTTACAGTCGGGCTTTCTTCAAAAGCACGATTGGCAACAGCATGCCGTCGACGCGCCTCGTGGTAGGCCAGACCAGTACCCGCAGGTATCAGACGGCCTACTACTACGTTCTCTTTCAGGCCGCGCAGGAAATCACGCTTGCCCGTTACAGCAGCCTCTGTCAGAACACGTGTAGTTTCCTGGAACGATGCTGCTGAGATAAACGATTCAGTTGCGAGCGAAGCTTTGGTAATACCCAGCAACATGCGCTGGAAATGCGCCTCGATCTTGCCGGCAGCGCGCAGCTTGTCGTTTTCTTCGAGCACCTGCGTGATGGTAACTTGCTCACCACGAATAAGTGACGAGTCACCCGGCTCAGAGATTTCAACTTTGCGCAGCATCTGTCGAACGATAACTTCGATGTGCTTATCGTTAATTCGCACGCCTTGCAAACGGTAAACTTCCTGAACCTCGTTCACGATATACTCCGCCAGAGACGGAACACCTTTGAGGCGCAGGATGTCGTGCGGTGAGGGCGGGCCATCAGAGACAGTTTCACCCTTCTCGATAAATTCACCCTCGAATACTGTCATATGACGCCACTTAGGAATCAACGCTTCGTAGAAGGTACTGCCATCTGGCATGCTCTCACCTTCTTTTGGCGTGATAACCAGGCGACGCTTGCCTTTAGTTTCCTTCCCAAATGTTACGGTACCGGAAATTTCAGCCAGAATTGCGGGTTCTTTCGGTTTACGCGCTTCAAACAAGTCAGCAACACGTGGCAGACCACCAGTGATGTCTCGCGTCTTCGACCCTTCCTGAGGGATACGTGCAATGACGTCGCCGACATTAAGCTGCTTCCCATCCTGAACAGCAATTATCGAGTTTGACGGCAAGAAATAGACCGCAGGCATATTAGTGCCTGGTATATGGATATCTTTGCCATTCGCATCCAGCAATGTAACCGCAGGGCGCAACTCTTTGGCGGCTGAAGGACGCTCTGCCGGATCAATAACAGTCAGACTCGAGAGACCAGTCACTTCATCAGTCTGACGACGTACAGTCAGACCTTCTTCCATGTTAGTAAACGCAGCTGTGCCGCCTACTTCCGTGATAATCGGGTGGGTATGAGGATCCCAAGTCGCTACTACCTGACCGGACTCAACCTTGCGATCAATGTTCAGAGTCACTACTGCGCCGTATGGAAGCTTGTATTTTTCGCGCTCACGACCCGCAGTATCGTTTACGATCAGTTCACCTGACCGCGATACCACCACCAATCCGCCCGCGGCATTCTGCACCGTTTTCATGTTGTGCAGATGCGCAGTACCGGTTGTACGAACCTGAACGTTATCCGCTGCTGTTGCACGGGATGCCGCTCCACCAATGTGGAAGGTACGCATGGTGAGCTGTGTTCCAGGCTCACCGATTGATTGAGCTGCGATAACACCAATTGCCTCACCGACGTTAGCCAAATGGCCACGCGCCAGATCACGACCATAACACTGACGACAGATTCCGAAACGTGTCTCACAGGTAATGGCAGAACGCACGTGAACTTCGTCGATGCCACCAATCTCCAGACGATCAACCATCTTCTCATCCAGCATTGTGCCGGACTCGACGATAATTTCTCCGGTTTGCTGATCAACAACGTCACGGGTCAGAACACGTCCCAACACTCGCTCACCAAGCGCCGCAATGATATCGCCGCCTTCAATGATTGGGCGCATCACCAGACCATCCTGAGTACCACAGTCTTCTTCCGTGATCACCAGATCCTGAGAAATATCTACCAGACGGCGCGTCAGGTATCCAGAGTTAGCTGTTTTCAGTGCCGTATCTGCAAGACCTTTCCGCGCACCGTGGGTAGACGTGAAGTACTGCACAACACTCAGACCTTCACGGAAATTCGCTGTGATGGGCGTTTCAATGATCGACCCGTCAGGACGCGCCATCAGACCGCGCATACCAGCCAGCTGCCGGATCTGTGCAGGCGAACCCCTTGCACCTGAGTCAGCGTAAATATACACAGAGTTGAAAGACTCCTGTCGCTCTTCCTTACCCTGCTTGTTGATAACCGGTTCAGTCGACAACCCTTCCATCATCGCCTTGGCGACCAGATCATTCGCACGCGACCAAATATCGATTACCTTGTTGTACTTCTCGCCCTGAGTTACCAGACCGGAAGCATACTGATTTTCGATTTCCTCAACTTCAGATTCAGCCTGGCCGATAATCCGGGCCTTGGCTTCGGGAATAACAAAGTCGTTCACACCGATAGACGAACCAGACACCGTTGAGTAACGGTAACCGGTGTACATCAACTGGTCAGCAAAAATAACAGTCTCTTTAAGACCCACATTTCGATAACAAGCGTTCAATATTCCAGAGATCTGCTTCTTGGTCATCTTCTGGTTAACCATTGCAAACGGCAAACCATCCGGCACTATGTCAAACAGCAAAACGCGACCTACCGTTGTATCGATCATGCGACGAATCTTGGTTTTTTCGCCGGCTTCATTCAGATCATAATCGTTTACGCGGACTTTGATACGTGCCTGCAGGTGTGCATGGCCAGTATCGTATGCACGCTTCACTTCGGACTCATCAGCAAAGATCATGCCCTCACCTTTGGCATTCACGCGCTCACGGGTCATATAGTACAGACCGAGAACTACGTCCTGCGAAGGCACAATAATCGGCTCACCGTTTGCAGGGGCCAGAATGTTATTGGTAGACATCATTAAAGTACGTGCTTCCAGCTGAGCTTCCAGCGTCAGCGGAACGTGCACAGCCATCTGGTCACCGTCAAAGTCAGCGTTGTAAGCCGCACAAACCAACGGGTGCAGCTGAATCGCCTTTCCTTCAATCAGAACCGGCTCAAACGCCTGGATACCAAGACGGTGAAGAGTTGGCGCCCGGTTGAGCATGACGGGGTGTTCGCGGATAACTTCCGCAAGAATATCCCAAACCTCCGGGGTCTCTCTTTCAACCATTTTCTTTGCGGCTTTAATTGTTGTCGCCAAACCACGGCGCTCAAGCTTGCCAAAGATAAATGGCTTGAACAACTCCAGAGCCATCTTCTTGGGAAGACCACACTGGTGCAAGCGCAGCGTCGGACCTACCACGATCACAGAGCGACCGGAGTAATCTACTCGCTTACCAAGCAGGTTTTGACGGAAGCGACCCTGTTTACCTTTGATCATATCTGCCAAAGATTTCAGCGGCCGCTTGTTGGAACCGGTGATAGCACGGCCACGACGGCCGTTATCCAGCAATGCATCAACAGCTTCTTGCAGCATACGCTTTTCGTTACGCACAATAATGTCAGGTGCGTTCAGATCCAGCAGGCGCTTCAGACGGTTGTTACGGTTGATCACACGACGGTAAAGATCATTCAGATCTGATGTGGCAAAACGGCCGCCATCCAATGGTACCAACGGACGAAGATCCGGTGGCAGCACTGGCAGAACAGTCAACACCATCCATTCGGGCTTGTTGCCTGACTCAGCAAACGCCTCTAGTAACTTAAGACGTTTGGAGAGCTTTTTGAGCTTGGTCTCAGAGTTGGTTGCCGGAATCTCTTCCCTGAGGCGTCCGATCTCTTCGTTTATGTCGAGATCACGCATGAGTTGCTGGATTGCCTCAGCACCCATTCTTGCATCGAATTCATCGCTGAACTCTTCCATAGCTTCGTAATACTGTTCGTCAGTCAGCAACTGCCCTTTCTCAAGAGTAGTCATGCCTGGATCAGTCACAACAAATGATTCGAAGTAAAGAATACGTTCGATGTCGCGCAGAGTCATGTCCAAGAGCAGACCTATGCGCGAAGGCAGTGACTTCAGAAACCAGATGTGTGCCACCGGGCTGGCCAGTTCGATGTGCCCCATACGCTCACGGCGAACTTTGGACAGCGCAACTTCAACGCCACACTTCTCGCAGATCACTCCACGGTGCTTTAAACGCTTGTATTTGCCGCACAGGCATTCATAGTCTTTCACTGGCCCAAATATTTTTGCGCAGAAAAGACCATCCCGCTCAGGTTTGAACGTACGGTAGTTAATAGTTTCCGGCTTTTTGACTTCACCAAATGACCAGGCGCGAATCATTTCTGGCGACGCAAGGCCGATGCGGATTGAGTCAAATTCATCAGATTGTGATTGTGACTTCAGTAAACCCAGCAAGTCTTTCATTCTACTTTCCTCCGCCTGCCGCTCTTCACAGCAGGCATCACAAAATCAGTGATTCGTTAAATGTTGCTTTCGCGAGACCTTACTTTCCGGAGACTTCCAACTCCATATCTATAGCTAACGATCTGATCTCTTTGAGCAATACATTAAACGACTCTGGCATACCAGGTTCCATGCGGTGATCGCCGTCAACAATGTTCTTATACATTTTCGTTCGGCCTGCCACGTCGTCAGACTTGACTGTCAACATTTCCTGCAAGGTATACGCCGCGCCATATGCTTCAAGGGCCCAAACTTCCATCTCACCGAAGCGCTGGCCACCAAACTGAGCCTTGCCTCCCAGCGGTTGCTGGGTAACAAGACTGTAAGATCCAGTTGAACGAGCATGCATTTTGTCGTCAACCAAATGATTCAGTTTGAGCATGTACATAATGCCGACGGTTACCTTGCGGTCAAACTCGTTGCCGGTCCGGCCGTCATAAAGCGTGACCTGACCACTTTCATCGATCCCCGCCAGCTTAAGCATCTGCTTGATTTCATGCTCACTGGCACCATCGAATACAGGAGTCGCCATCGGAACGCCAGCTTTAAGATTCTCTGCAAGCTCCATGATTTCGTCATCTGTGAGCTGGTCCAACGGCTCCTTCTTATTGCCAACCGAGTTATAAATCTCGTCCAGCAATTTTCTGACTTCTTCAACTTTGCGTCGCTCGTGCAACATCTGATTGATACGCGCGCCAAGTCCCTTGGACGCAGCACCAAGGTGTGTTTCAAGAATCTGACCAACGTTCATTCGGGACGGCACACCCAGTGGGTTAAGTACCACATCGACCGGATTGCCAGTCTCATCAAACGGCATATCTTCTACTGGCATAATTGCAGAGATAACACCCTTGTTACCGTGTCTACCCGCAAGCTTGTCGCCTGGCTGAATACGACGTTTGATCGCAAGATAAACCTTAACAATTTTAAGAACACCCGGCGCCAGGTCGTCACCTTGAATCAGCTTGCGCTTTTTGTCTTCGAACCTATCATCAAGATCTGCACGACGACGTTTGAGTTGCGCTTCTGCCAGCTCAAGCTGCTTGTTCAGCTCTTCATCAACAAGCCGCAGTTTGAACCAGTCATCCGCGCCCAAACCATCAAGATAATCAGAGGTTAATTCAGCACCTTTCTTCAGGCCTGGACCACCCGCAACGGTTTTGCCCAGCAGCGCGCTCTTCAATCGGTAGAACGTGGCACCCTGGACAATGCGGAACTCATCATTGATGTCTTTTCGTACCTTATCCAGCTGTGACTTTTCAATTTCACGGGCACGCTGATCTTTCTCGAGACCGTCACGAGTGAATACCTGAACGTCTATCACAGTACCTTTAACACTCGAAGGTACGCGCAGGGAGGTGTCTTTTACATCAGACGCCTTTTCACCAAAGATAGCGCGCAGAAGTTTTTCTTCTGGCGTCAGCTGAGTCTCACCCTTCGGAGTGACTTTTCCGACAAGGATATCTCCGGCACCAACTTCAGCGCCGATGTATACAATGCCAGCCTCGTCAAGTTTGGATAGCGCGCCTTCACCTACGTTGGGGATATCAGAAGTAATCTCTTCCGATCCAAGCTTGGTATCACGGGCTACACACGTGAGCTCCTGGATATGAATTGTAGTAAGCCTGTCTTCGCTAACCACACGTTCAGATATCAAGATAGAGTCTTCGAAGTTATAACCATTCCAGGGCATAAATGCGATTCGCATGTTTTGACCCAGCGCCAACTCACCCAGATGAACTGACGGTCCGTCCGCAAGTATATCGCCTCGACTCACGCGATCGCCTTGTTTGACCAGAGGCGTCTGAGATATACAGGTGTTCTGGTTTGATCGCGTGTACTTGGTAAGGTTATAGATGTCTACACCCGCCTCGCCAGCCATAGTTTCGCTATCGTTGACGCGAACGATAATGCGAGAAGCATCAACGCTCTCAATGACGCCTCCATGTTCAGCCACAACACAAACACCAGAGTCATGTGCCACATTACGCTCAAGACCTGTACCAATCAGCGGCGGCTCTGCGCGCAGGGTTGGAACCGCCTGACGTTGCATGTTGGAACCCATCAAAGCACGGTTCGCATCGTCGTGTTCTAGGAACGGAATCAGAGCCGCAGCAACAGATACCATCTGCTGAGGCGAAATATCCATATAATTGATCTGCTCCTTGGGCATCAATGTGGTTTCGCTGTTATAACGAACAGTCACAAGATTTTCGACAAAACGGCCATCTTTATCGAGCTTGGCGCTGGCCTGTGCGATAACAAACTGACCTTCATCAATTGCTGACAGGTAGTCGATTTCGTTACTTACCACGCCGTCTATTACTCGACGATACGGACTCTCAAGGAATCCATAATCATTCGTCCGTGCGTAGGTTGCCATGGAGTTGATCAGACCGATGTTCGGTCCTTCTGGCGTTTCGATAGGGCAAACACGGCCGTAATGCGTTGGGTGTACGTCACGCACCTCAAAGCCAGCGCGCTCTCGTGTCAATCCACCTGGTCCAAGCGCAGAAACACGACGCTTGTGTGTAACTTCGGAAAGTGGATTATTCTGATCCATAAACTGTGACAGCTGGCTCGATCCAAAAAATTCCTTGATCGCTGCAGCAACAGGCTTGGCATTGATCATATCCTGTGGCATCAGACCTTCGGAATCAGCCATGCTGAGGCGCTCTTTCACTGCACGCTCAACACGAACTAATCCTACGCGGAATTGGTTTTCAGCCATTTCACCTACTGAGCGGATACGACGGTTACCCAAGTGGTCAATATCATCGACCGTGCCGAATCCATTGCGTATTGCCACCAGAGTCTTAAGCACATCTACAATATCGCTGACACTCAATACGCCGGCACCGGTAGCCTCAACACGACCCAGTCGACGATTGAATTTCATCCTACCTACTGCTGACAGATCGTATCTCTCGTGTGAGAAGAACAGATTTCCAAACAGATTCTCAGCAGAGTCTTTGGTTGGCGGCTCTCCAGGACGCATCATGCGATAGATTTCTACCAACGCATCAAGACGAGAGGAAGTACTGTCTGCACGTAATGTCTCCGACAGGAAAGGACCACAATCAAGATCATTTGTGTAAATAGTCTCGAACTGAGTAATACCCGCCTTCAGAAGACTATTCAGCAAGTCAGGCGTTACAAGAGTATTACATTCGTAAAGAATCTCTCCTGTGTCAGGATTAACAATACTTTTCGCGAGGGACTGTCCGCTGACGTACTCTGAGCTAACTTTCAGCTCGGTCAGTTTTACTTTTTCCATCTGCCGGATATGTTTGGCAGTAATACGACGCCCCTGCTCTACCAGTACTTCACCTTTACTATCAACCACATCAAAGTTTAGTACTTCACCGCGCAAGCGCGAAGGAACCAGCTCGAGCATGAGATTTTCGATATTGTTGCTGATGCGATAGTTATTGTTCTCAAAGAACATCGCCAGAATTTGTTCTGACGTAAAATCCAACGCTCTCAACAATACTGTCGCAGGCAACTTACGTCGACGGTCTATGCGCACAAATACCATATCTTTCGGATCGAATTCGAAGTCGAGCCAAGAGCCACGGTAAGGAATAATCCGTGCGGAGTACAGCAACTTGCCAGAGCTGTGTGTCTTGCCTCGGTCATGATCAAAGAACACACCAGGAGAGCGGTGCAACTGCGACACCACTACACGCTCGGTTCCATTGATAACAAAGGTGCCACTGTCAGTCATGAGCGGGATTTCGCCCATGTACACTTCTTGCTCTTTGATGTCTTTGATGGCCTGTATCGTTGACTCTTTATCATAAAGAATCAATCTGACACGAACACGCAAAGAGGCCGAGTAAGTTGTACCACGCAATTGACATTCTTTGACGTCAAATACCGGCTTGCCCAGTTCATAACTGACATACTCAAGAATAGCCTTGCCTGAGTAACTTATGATTGGGAATACGGATTTAAATGCTGCGTGTAAACCCTGGTCCTGTCGTTTGTCGGCGGACACATCGGTTTGCGTAAACTGCCTGTAAGAGTCAATCTGCGTTGACAAGAGATACGGTATATCCATCGCACCCGGCAATTTACCAAAGTCTTTACGGATACGTTTTTTCTCTGTATACGAATAGGCCATTAGTGTTTTCCTAGCAAGTATGTTCTTAATGTCTGCCTGCGATCAAACTACGCAGCTCTCATCGGGCAGACTCTGTATATCCACTGCTCTGCAAGTGTTTTGCGGCAATTGGATAAATCCCACAAACTTAAAACTTTTACACGTCTACTATCTTATAAACTTACTGCATCAAACCTTGTATCGCCGGCAGCAGCCGGGTTGACTAAACAGTTACCGGTATCATTCCGATAACTCCGAATGACATTTGAATCATTCTTAATCTGCGGCCATTCAGGCTCTGGCCTTGCCTGTAACACCCTGATTTGTTGTGCAACTTCTAATTCAAAAAACATTAAACACCAACAGAGAGCATAAGCTCCCTGTCGGGGTTTAATTGGCAATACAAAAAGCGGATTACTTCAGCTCAACTGTAGCGCCAGCTTCTTCCAGCTGTTTCTTGGCATCTTCAGCTTCAGCCTTGTTAATTCCTTCTTTAACAGTTGAGGGAGCGCCGTCAACCAGATCTTTGGCTTCTTTCAGGCCGAGACCGGTCAGTGTGCGAACAACCTTGATCACGTTAACTTTCTTTTCGCCTGAAGATTTCAGGATAACGTCAAACTCAGTTTTCTCTTCAACAGCTTCAGCAGCAGCAGCCGGAGCGGCAGCTACAGCAACAGCAGCCGCAGCAGAAACGCCGAACTTCTCTTCCATTGCCTTTACCAGTGCAACCACGTCCATTACGGACATTTCAGCGATAGCATTCAGAATATCGTCTTTGGACAACGCCATGACTTTTAACTCCTAAAATAAAATAAAAAAATCGAATCGATAATGTTTCAGAATTATGCAGCTTGCTTCTGGTCACGCACGGCAGCAACTGCACGCGTAACCTTAGTCGGAACCTCGTTAAAGGTTTGAACAAGCTTGGTAACCGGCGCCAGCATGACACTCATCAGCATAGAAACTGCCTGATCGTAAGTCGGCAATGTAGCCAAAGCATCAATTTGGTCGGCACCTAACAACTTGCCTCCGATAGACAGAGCTTTGATCTCAAACTTGTCATTAGCTTTGGCGAAATCCTTCAGCACGCGCGCGGCGGCACCCGGATCTTCCATAGAAAACGCAAGAATGGTCGGCCCAACGAGTGCATCCTGGATACACTCAAATTCAGTTCCAGCAACAGCGCGCTTCAACAAGGTATTACGCACAACACGTAAATACACATTGTTTTGACGAGCATTCTTGCGAAGCTGAGTCAGGGCAGAAACTGAAACTCCCCGATAGTCGGCGAGCACAGCAGACAAAGCACTGGTAGCAGCTTCATTGACTTCCGAGACGATTTGCTGTTTGTCTTCAAGCCTAATAGCCACTAGCTTTACTCCTGATTTGGGTCTAAACATCAACCCATAGTTGTTTTTCCCTAAATGAAGCGCCAGATTAAATGGTGCTACATTCAAGATTATCTGGTGGAATGGCGGCAGACGAGCTGCCACGGGTTTCACCATCTGCGTAGGCTATTAAGCCGGCGTTTTTCAATCGCAAAAAACACAGACACCTACGGTCTTTGACAGCCTTGACTGCTGACTGGCAGCAGACAAAACCCCAAAGTCTGAGGAGTCACCAAAAGCGACTCCGTTAAGTTGTTTTAATCAAGCACTCAATGACGAGTGATCGATCAGGACACCTGGCCCCATCGTGGAAGAAAGAACCACTTTCTGTATGTATATGCCTTTTGACGATGCAGGTTTTGCACGTTTCAAGTCATTCAGAAGTGCCTCAAGGTTTCCCTGGATAGCAGGCGCTTCGAAACCAATTTTGCCAATAGCACCATGAATAATGCCCTTTTTGTCAGTTCTGTATCGAACTTGACCGGCTTTTGCATTGCGCACAGCACCTGCAACATCTGCTGTCACGGTACCTACTTTCGGGTTTGGCATCAGGCCACGTGGACCGAGCACCTGACCGAGCTTACCAACAACACGCATGGCGTCCGGGGTCGCAATAACCACATCAAAGTCAAGATTTCCGCCGGCAATACTCTCAGCAAGGTCATCAAATCCTACTATGTCAGCACCAGCTTCTTTTGCCTTATTGGCATTTTCGCCCTGAGCAAACACAGCTACGCGCACAGTCTTACCCGTACCGAATGGCAGCAACGTAGAGCCACGCACTACCTGGTCAGACTTCCGCGGGTCAACACCAAGGTTCACAGAAACATCAATGGACTCTTTAAATTTCGGTGATGAAAACTCATTCAGCATTGCCAGGGCATCAGCGACGGAATAGCTGCGCGTCGTATCAAGCTTAGCAACGATTGCTTTCTGCTTTTTTGTCAGTTTAGCCATGATTGCTTATACCCCTTCTACGTCAATGCCAGAACTTCTGGCTGTGCCTGCCAAAGTACGAACCGCTGCTTCCATATTGGATGCTGTCAGATCAGGCATTTTAACGGCTGCGATTTCTTCGAGCTGGGCACGAGTAATCTTGGCTACTTTATCAGTGTTTGGACGTGAACTGCCTTTGGGGATACCCAGAGCCTTACGCAGCAAAACTGAAGCAGGAGGTGTTTTTGTAATAAATGTGAAACTTCGGTCTGCATAAACAGTAATGACGACCGGTATTGGCAATCCAGGCTCCATACCTTGGGTCTGGGCATTAAACTGCTTGCAGAACTCCATGATATTAACGCCGCGCTGACCAAGCGCTGGTCCTACGGGCGGGCTGGGGTTTGCTTTAGCTGCACCGACCTGCAGCTTGATATAAGCGGTTACTTTCTTAGCCATTCACTCTCTCCTTTGGGTACCAGCGCCAAGATCGTCGTTGAACGAAGACTCGGCTCCCCTCTCATTCCGCCCGTCTGAAATGACGGACATTAATAAAACTCAGCTTTTTTCTACTTGACTGAACTCTAACTCGACAGGTGTCGCCCTGCCAAAAATCAGAACCGCAACACGCAGTCGATTCTTTTCGTAATTTACTTCCTCTACGGTGCCGGTGAAATCGTTAAATGGCCCATCGATAACCCGCACCATCTCGCCGGGCTCGTACACAACTTTGTGCCGCGGCTTGTCCTGCCCCTCTTCAAGCCTCTGGATAATTCGGCCAGCCTCGCGTGCAGTAATTGGCGCTGGCTTGTCAGCCTTGCCTCCTATAAAGCCGAGCACTCTAGGCGTCTCTTTAACAAGGTGCCACGTATTATCGTTCAGCTCCATTTCAACCAAAACGTAACCAGGGAAAAACTTTCTTTCACTTTTACGTTTCTGACCCGCACGCATTTCAAGAACTTCTTCAGTTGGCACCAGCACTTCACCAAACAGATCTTCCATGCCAGAACGCGCAATGCGCTCCTTGAGCGCCTGCATTACTCTTTTTTCATAACCTGAGTAGGCATGAACAACGTACCAATGCATCGCCATCTGTAATCCTCTAACTAACCAATTATCCGTGAGATGACCGCACCGAGCAACGAGTCAAGCAGCCAGAGCACAAGCGCAAGAATAAATACCACTACAAGCACAATCATTGTTGTCTGCGTGGTTTCCTGTCGTGTCGGCCAAACCACCTTGCGGACCTCGGTTTTTGCTTCCAGACACAGAGTTAAAAAAGCCGCGCCCTTTGTCGTCTGCGCCGCTAACCAGGCAGCCAATGCGCCCAAGATAAGCAATCCCACTACGCGCACAACCAGCGGCTCCGCTGCAAAATAGGCATTGGCGTAAACACCGCCAGCCACTATTGCCACTACAGCGACCCACTTCAATAAATCCTGTCTATGCACCTGCGTATTAGTATTTTCAGACATAATTTTCTTCTCAGCGCTGCCACGTTTATATGGCAGGCCAGGAGGGAATCGAACCCCCAACCTGCGGTTTTGGAGACCGCCGCTCTGCCAATTGAGCTACTGGCCTATTCTTTTCAAGATGCACAAGCCGAAACCCCTGCAAAGAGCGTTTCGGCTTGTACTGTTTCAGTCAAAAAAAGACTGAAATCCGTTATATCAATTTCGGATTATTTGATAATCTTGGCAACAACACCCGCGCCAACGGTACGGCCGCCTTCGCGAATAGCGAAACGCAAGCCATCGTCCATCGCAATCGGGTGAATCAGCGTTACAACCAGCTTAACGTTGTCACCTGGCATCACCATCTCAACGCC
>CALQJO020000069.1 GCA_943330915.2 Rhodoferax sp. OV413
CAACGAAAATGATCTGTTAAACCGAGAAGGCATACTGCTCCATGTTAAGAATGTCAGCGATCAGCGTCCTGAGGGTAAAAGGTTAAGTCCGCTGGCTTCAAACAAAGCGATGAGATGTTCAGCGCTATGGTGCAAGGGATTTAGCGACACAGTCAGTGCGCTGCACAACACAGCTGTTATCAATACTAACTGCCATGTCCGGAGTTTATAACGCTCATTTTTGTGGAGCAATGCGTTGACGCGGGCACTAAGATCAGTGCCGTCAAACGCCATACTACCAACAGGACTGACTGAATTTCGCAACAGTCGTCCCACATGCACCAGCGTGTCAGCCACCAAAATCGGATTATGTTTGTCGGCCGCTTCAAAATCACAGGCCTGCTCGCACAACACATGAAGGTCGCTGGTGACCTGCTTTCGCCAATACGGTGGAATCAGCAGCACAAAGACATGCCCCAGCAGTAATCGCAAGTTGTCCTTGCGCAACTCATGTGCGCTCTCATGATCAAGGATGACGGCCAATTGTTTTGCGCTGCACGCGCTCAGCAAACCTTTACTCACAAATACCTCGGGCCGCCACCATCCCAGTGTGAACACCAACGGTGCGTCGGAGGGCAGAAAACTATAACCATCATGACGACTGCCAAGCATTGACAATTGCCGACGAATGTCAACGCCCTTGGACAAGTTTTTAAGAAAGTGTATCAACAGGCCGCCAACAATGACGCTGACCAGCAACAACCCGGTACCCGCCACAATCCACTGATCACTGACGGGGACATGTTGCTCACAGACACCATGACAATGCGGGGTGATCAGTGCACTTTCTGCTATAGGCGAAAACAGCATAAGGCAGGCGATCAGTGATAGTAGTGCCGGCGCGGCCCACCAGATCAACAGGAAGTCCGCGCCATGGCGCGGATGCAGATTTAACAGTGCAGGCCTGATAACAGGATAAAGCGCCCGGGATATCAAAGTAAGCGCGCACCATAACAGCAGCCAGATCAGCGCAAATGACCCTATGGTGTTAATCACGGCTGTCTTGCTCCTGCTGTCGTCGTTTCTCACGAATCAACATTTCAAGGTTGTCGAGAGATTTATCATCCAGATCAACTGCGGCGTGCACAAAGCTGCTGAGAATGGTTTCCATTTTGCCATCGTGCAATAACTGGATCACATCGCCCAGAATCCGGCCCAGCAGGCCACTGCGGGTGACGGATGCGTGGTAGGTGTACGCATGTCCCTGCTTGAGCCTGTCCACGTAAGTTTTCCGGTATAACCTTTCCAGCGTGGACTGCACAGTGCTGAGCGACGGAGCTCGCAACACACCCAAGGCCTCACGAACCTGCCGCGCATCCAGATGCGGTCGCTGCCACAGTATTTCGAGCACGCGCAACTCCAGTTCTCCCAGATGGGTGCTGATGATGTTGGAGGATGACTTACCCGATGTGGACACGTTTTAGATCCATGACATGCCTTAAAAATCGCCAGTGACGATCGCACTTTAGCCGCGCATCGTGAAAATTGCAAAAACCGATTGCCTAACGGCCTTTAAAACTCAATTAATATCATTTATTTCAGCATGTTGGAAAATAGATTGGATTTCGACTGGTAGACTCCTGTGCGAATTTTGCGTACCAGCCTGATCACGGAGTCACAATGCAGTTTTTGAAAAATCACAGCTTTCAGCGTGCGATAACAACACTGGCAACAAGCACAATTCTGAGCGCGGCAGTCCACGCACAGCCGGTTGCAGGCACCGCAGTCCAAGCTCAGGAAATACTGGTCTTAGGCAGCAACTTCAATTTAAGGGGCACGCCTGTCAGTGCAAGTGAGGGTGTAGTTTTCGAGCAACAACTGCAATTGCGGCCGATCTCCAGGACGGCTGAACTTCTTGAATTTGTGCCGGGTCTGATCGCTACTCAGCACAGTGGCGAAGGCAAAGCCAATCAGTACTTTGTGCGTGGTTTTAATCTGGATCATGGTACTGATTTCGCCATCCGGCTGGACCGTATGCCAGTGAATATGGCGTCACATGGGCATGGCCAAGGTTATGCGGATATCAATTTTATTATTCCGGAACTTGTCAGTCGCATGGCCTATCGCAAAGGCCCTTACTACGCCAGCGGCGGAGACTTTGCAACGGCGGGAGAAGCACAGTTCAGTTACGCAGACAAGCTGGAGCAAGGGCATACACATATCACGCTGGGAGAAAACGCTTTTCAACGTTTTTTCGCAGGCCAGAGCGCGGAGATCGGCGGCGGCGCGCTCACCCTGGCAGGCGCATTGTCCCAATACAACGGCCCTTGGCAACTGGACCAGGAACTGGACAAACGAAAACTGGTGGCCAAATATCATCAGAGTGTTGATGGCAGTGCATGGAGTATCACTGCGATGCACTACAACAACGACTGGACATCAACCGACCAGATTCCTTTACGTGCTGTTGAAAATGGCAGCCTGAGCAGATGGGGTAATGTCGATCCTACAGCAGGAGGCGACTCGCGCCGCAACAGTTTGTCTTTTGATCTGCAACAGACACTGTCTGAACGCTCGGACTGGCGCTTTAGTACATATGCCATCGATTATGCGCTCGACCTTTATTCCAACTTCACTTATTTTGCCAACAACCCTGTCAATGGTGATCAGTTTCAACAAACAGACAGCCGTCGCATTGCCGGCTTTGACAGCGAATACCGCCGCGAACTGAACACATCTATTCCGACAGAAATTCGCGCAGGTGTACAACATCGCTACGACGATATTCATGTTGGCCTGCATTTAACACAAGCGCGACAACGATATGACAGCGTCCGTAATGATGACGTGGAGCAATCACTGAGCAGCTCCTATGTGGCTGTGGAGCAGCAATGGTCAGACCGCATTCGTACCGAATCATCTCTGCGGGTTGATCACTACCGCTTTGAGGTCAGTGACCTGCTGGGTCAAAACAGTGGACGGGGCAACGACACCTTGTTAAGTCCAAAGTTTAATCTGGTGTACGCACCTGCCGCCGGAGTGGAAACTTTTTTCAGCGCCGGACGCGGCTTCCACAGTAATGATGCACGCGGTGCAACCATACAGGTTAATCCGGTGACAGGGCTGGCAACTGATCGGGTAGACCCGATGGCCGACGCACGCAGTGTGGAATTGGGACTCCGAACGTCTGTTATTCCGAAAACACAACTGGCCTTGACTGCATTCAGTATGCGGCTTTCTTCCGAACTGGTGTATGTCGGCGACGCGGGTAGCACTGAGGCCAGCGATGCCAGTCAGCGCGAAGGATTTGAGATCAATGCCATCTATACACCACTCAGCTGGTTACTGTTTGATGCCGATGCTGCTGTTACCAACGCGCGCATACGCGGTGTTGGCGCTAAGAATCGTATCCCCAACGCGGTGCGCAACACGGCATCGCTGGGCATGATCATTGATGACCTGAACAACTGGAGTGGAGGCTTGCGTGTCCGTTATCTGGGCAGTGCTCCCTTGATTGAAGATGCGTCAGTCTTCTCTCAAAGCACAATGCTGATGAATGCGGAGCTGAGTTACGCCTTCACACCGACGTTGAGCGTGACGTTGAGTTTGCTGAATTTGCTGGACAGCGATGATCGCGACATCACTTACTTCTATGAATCGCAGTTAGCGACAGAGTCTGCACCCGTGGAAGACATTCACTTCCACCCGGTGGAGCCTCGCAGCGTGCGCGTGAGCGTGAACGCCCGATTTTAGTCCAAGGTAGTGAGAACGCGATCAGAGAAAATCCATGTCTCCGGCGGTTAACCACCAAGCGTTTATCAAACGATCGGTCGGCGGCCCCGGGCTCCAGCGGTTACAGGGAATCTGAATCCCTGTGGCCGTGATGTCAAACCGTGCTTTGTAGCGGATGACGCGATCAAGCTGGCCCGAGGTCAACCAGAAATGCATCGGTTTATGTTGGTGGGCTGATTGAAAAGCAACGAGCAACGCCTGCTCAATGTGCTCCGGTGCCGCGATGATATCCATCAACAGACGGCGATCACCATGGTCACGGCAAAAAGCCAGGGCTTTGATCTCAGACCCTTGCATCACTTTAATACAGTTGTATGCCAAACCCGGCCTTTGTAAAAACCGGTAGCGCAGATAGTCTGCGTCTCGCACACCAATAATGGCATCTGAAAATTCTGTGAGCATTTGTTGCCACAACTCATCAGCTAGCTGCTGAAGCGGCACGTCAAAATTAACCTCAGACACCGTCCAATTCTCAAGTGACTGAAGTTCATCTGAAACCGTCGACGCCATGGCTATCTGCATCAACTCATCGGTTTTTTCGTATAACCCAAGGCGCTGAGCCACATGCATGGCCCTCAGATTTGGGAAACCAACACCCAGCAGGTTGTCTGCGTTATAACCGGCATACTGCTCGAGCATGCTGGCAGCCGTTTTAAAAAACAGACTGTTGCGACTAAAAAAGCCACGCTCTTGCGGCGACACCATCACATCACATATTTGCACCGCCTTGCACGGTTGCGAGAAATACAGGATATCGCGCACCACGCCTCCGTAATGCGCAATTGCCTGCCCATCACGCTCCGCCACCACCGATGCTCCTTTTCCGCTGAGATACTTCCATGCCCACACATCAGCGTCAAATGGCGCTGAAAAGCTGGATTCAAAGACATGCCGGTATGCCTCGGGCGGTAAATCGGCAGCGCTGCGCAGAAACACCGGGGCTGGTTGTTGATTTACCTTGATCACCTCTTTGTTAGGCGAGCGCAGACTCAACAGCACATGTTTGCGATAACCGGTGGCACTGGCGGAAGTTTCATCGTTCAGATCAACAATTAGCTGACGTATGGCTGCGTCAGTCTCGCCGGCGAGTGCGGGAAGCTGATCAGCCAGTGCCGTTACAGTTGCGGTCAACACCTGCTGAAAACGGTGGGTATCTGCTGTCAGGTCTTCATGCAACTGACATTCAAAGCCAATGCGTTTTGCCAAAGCCAGTACGTGCTCCAGCATCGGCAGCGGCTGAGCAGTTCGGTTATCCGCAAGATTGGCTACAAACTCATCACAGATCAGCAGTTGTCCGCCTGGTCTGAGCAATGTCAGTGTTTTGTAGAACAAGGTCAGTGGCAGGAAGTAACGCGCACTGTTATGAAAAATCAGCACATCAAAACCAGCACTGTCCGTGAATTCCTCGAACCGACAACAGCTTAATCGCTGGACTATCGTCTCTGACAAGGTGCTGTTAGCCAGCGGCGTTTCGCAGCAATCAATGCCGATGGCATCAAAGCCTGTGGATAACAACAAGCCGACCAGCTCACCGTTGCTGCAACCCACTTCCAGAACCCGGGAGGCGGCCTCGGAGTGCACAGACAGTGGTTGAACCGCAGCGAGCAACCGCTGCACGCGTTTGTGCTGTGCCGCGATTAAGGCGTCCGTGCGACTGACCAGCCCTGTTGCAGAGGCAGGCAGACCGTGCAATGTTTCCAATTCCTGAGCAGACATTTCGCCGTACACCAGCCATGGCGATTGTCCTGACAGTGTCTGTAACAGACTGGCGTACACGTTCAGCGGAAAAATCCACGATGCGTTGTTATTCTTTATTCTGTCTGCGGTCTTCATGAGCCGGATTATACGGTAGAATCCAGAACATGACGAAAACCTCTCTGACACGACTGTTTAGCCTGTTTCCCGACAGCGGTGCGGACTCTCGTAGCGCGCCGCGCATCGGCTTGCAGCGACTGCTGGGGCTGCGCATGCTGGTCGCAGGCAGCAGCGTTACCGGCTCCTTGTTGTTTAATGTGTTTTCACCGCTGGCACTTCCCTGGATTCCAGTTGCATTGGTACTGACCGGTGTGGTGCTGTCGGTCCTGGTCGGCTACTGGCGCGTCACTCATGCAGACGTCATTCGCCACAGTGAGCTGGTGGCGCAATTGGCACTGGACTTTGTGTTTGCCAGCATTGTGCTGATGTACACCGGCGGCTCCAGCAATCCACTGATTTCATATCTGCTGGTACTGCTGGCGGTGGGCGCAACCTTATTACGCAGCTTGTGGGCTCATTTGTTTGCGCTGTTGGCGATTCTGATCCACACAGCGTTTCTGGCATACGGCATTATCAGTGATGAACACAGCCAACACATGCCCAATTTCCAGTTACATCTGGTTGGTATGTGGGTCACCTTTGTGGTCAGCGCGGCGTTGATCACTACCTTTGTCAGTCGCATGGCTGCCGCGATTCGCAGTCGCGAGTTAACGCTAGCCAAATCCCGCGAGAATGAATTGCGAAACGAGCAGTTGGTAGCCATTGGATCGCTGGCCGCCGGCACTGCGCATGCTTTGGGGACACCCTTATCCACGATGGCTGTCCTGTTAGCAGAACTCGACGGGCTCAACGACGATGAATTACGTGGCGCCTCCATCAAAGCGGATATCCATCTGCTGCGCCAGCAAGTGGTCAGATGCAAACAGTCACTTGATCAACTCACCCGCTTCTACCATAAAGCAGATCAGCAACAACATGACCACATGCGTATGAGTTCTCTGCATGATGCGGTGCGCGACTATATTGTGAATATCCATCCACGCGCCCGAATCGATTTCAGCATAGATGAAAACTGTCGTGAAACATGGATTCCCGCTGACATCACCATCAGACATGCATTGATCAACATCATCGAAAACGCTATTCGTGCTGCTAATTCACTGGTCACTGTGCACTATGGGATCGATGATACAAAAGCAGGCACGGCTCTGATCAAGGTTCAGGACGATGGGAGTGGCATACCCGCCGAGGTCATGGAGAGCTTGGGTGAACCTTTTATTTCGTCCCGGGAAGGCAGTATGGGACTGGGGATTTTCCTCGCCAATTCGACCCTTCAGCGTCACGGCGGCAGTATCGAGATGTTTAATGTGGCCGGTGCTGGGGCACTCACACGAATTCATTTGCCGCTGACCGAAGGTAAACCTCCAGGTGATCATCAACCATGAGCAATGATATTAACGCAAAATCGCTGCTGATTATTGAGGATGATCAAGTATTTGCCAGCGTTAGCTCACGCGCATTATCAAGACGTGGATATCAGGTTGCACTGGCGACTGACATTGACAGTGCACGGGAAATGATCAACAGCCAGCCGGTAGCTTACGCCATTGTGGATCTTAATCTGGCGGGACATTCAGCACTGGAACTGATACCTGTATTGAGAGCACGTAATCCTGCGGCTCGCATATTGATGCTGACCGGTTATGCGAGCATAGCAACTGCCGTCGAAGCCATAAAACTTGGGGCAGACAATTACCTCGCTAAACCCGCGGATATCGATGAGATTCTGGCCGCACTTAATGATGACACCGATCATGATGAGCATGATCCTGAGTTCCAGGAGCCAATGTCAGTTCGCAGGCTGGAATGGGAACACATACAGAAAGTACTGCTGGAGAATGATGGCAATATTTCGGAAACCGCTCGCCAGTTAAAAATGCACAGGCGCACCCTGCAGCGGAAACTTCAGAAAAAACCCGTGGCCGGCTGACACACAACAGGATCAGAAACAAGCCAGACGCACGACAATATGTAACGCTACAGGCTTGATTGATAAAACATTTATGCAAGGCTTTTATGACTTTTGGCACTCAGGCGCCCAGCAAGGCGCATGGTATAAAGCCGCCATATTGATGAGCACAAGATTCCCGCCAAGGATTATCCTGAGGGATCGCTGAAAAGCAGAACCATACAAAAATAATTAACTTCCCTTCGTCTGCCCTTGGTATTTGCGACACTCAACCCGATATCCGGACTGAGTATCGCATCGTTCGTATAACTGAAATCCATTCGGACTATGATTTGCAATAACTGCAAGACTGCACTCTACAGCGGAGCCTTATTTAAGTGAAAAAACAATACTGGGTCGCAACCTGCCTGCTTATCTTTTTGGTTGTATGGATGTTCCTGCCACGTGAAGACATAGTGGTTGTCGAAGACCGATACGCAATGCCTGAAACAGACAAAACCGTCACCGCCGTCGCAGCGGGAAGCCCTGTGGATGCAGGCGCAGACGGATTTACTGTGCTGGTCAGTCAGGTACAAGCCAGTACCTACACTGAAACCGTCAATATCCGCGGTGTTACCCAAGCTTTCCGTCACGTTGAAATCCTCGCAGAAGCCGGTGGACGGGTGACCGCAACGCCGGTGGCGCGTGGCGCGCGGGTCAATCGTGGCGATGTGCTCTGCGAAATTGCAGTGGATAACCGTGAAGCGGAATTGCAGGAAGCCCGCAGCCGTGAACTACAGGCAAGACTCGAGTACGAAGGTTCATTGGGCCTGCGTGAACGTGATCTGGTCTCTGAAGTGGCTGTTGCCCAACTGAAATCAGCGTTGGATTCAGCAACGGCCGCCGTCGGACGCGCTGAACTGTCACTGGACCGCACAAAGGTGCGCGCGCCTTTCAGTGGCATTCTCGAAACACGCGCCGTGGAAGTGGGTGACTACCTCAACATCGGTGGCCAGTGCGGTTCATTACTGGATGACCAACCCATGTTGCTGGTTGGTGAAGTGCCCGAACAGAATGTCAGCAAACTGATCCCCGGCAACTCCGTCGAAGGCATTCTGGTGACCGGGCAGCGGGTCTCCGGCCAACTGACTTATATTGCACGTGCTGCTGATCCGGTTTCACGCAGCTATCGCATTGAAGTCGAGCTCAATTCAGGTCAGGAACCCATTCGCCAAGGAATCAGTACCGAGATTATGGTGGCGGCATCTAATATCACTGCAACCATGATCCCTCCCTCTGCAATTACGCTGGATGATGCTGGCGTTGTAGGTGTCAAAGCGATCCACGACAACGTGGTGAGCTTCCACCCCGTTACCATCGTTGGTGAAAGCACCCAGGCGGGTACACCCGGATTCTGGGTCACAGGTTTACCTACTGAGGTGACGCTGATAACCCTGGGTCAGGAGCTGGTGTTCCCCGGTCAAACCGTTCGCACAAATTCTGATTGGTCACGTCTATGAATTACTACAGAGCGACACGCAGCAGGGCAAGAACAACGCTGACCATTTTTGCTGTCATTATCCTGGCAGGCTTTTTATCTTTTCGTGCCATCCCGGTTGAGCTTAACCCGGATGTCACGGTGCCAATCATCATTACCACCATCATCCACCCGGGCATCTCACCGGAGGATGCCGAGCGTTTGCTGGCCAGACCCACTGAAATTGAACTCAAAAATGTGGATGGCATCACCGAAATTCGTTCGTTCTCCAGCGAAAGCAGCGCCACCATTATTACCGAGTTTGATGTCAGCTTTAATGCCGACTTTGCACTAAACGACATACGCTCTGCACTGGATCGCGCACAAGCAAGATTCCCCGCGAATACGGAAGAACCCATTATTCAGGAAGTGTCGGCTGCAACCGTCCCGGTTGTGCAGATTGCACTGGGCGGTGAAGGCGTCTCCGAACGCACCAAGCTGCAGATCGCGCGAATACTGCAGCGTGAGATTGAGAATCTCCCAGAGATTCTGAGCGCGGACATGATCGGTGCCCGCGAAGAGTTGCTGGAAGTGGTCATCGACCCGCGCAAACTGGAAACCTATGGCATCACCAACGCCCAGATTGTGCAGGCCGTTACCAGCAATAACCGGCTGATCCCTGCCGGCATCCTGAACACCGGTGAAGGCAGCTTTGCCATCAAGGTGCCAGGGTTGATCGAAACAGCAAACGATCTGTTCCAGTTGCCGATCGCCGCCAATGCCTCGGGCGCGGTGGTACTGAGTGATGTTGCCGATGTGCGCCGAACCTTCAAAGATGCCGAGCGTTATGCGTATGCCAATGGTGATCAGGCGATCTCTCTTGACGTGCAAAAGCGCAAGGGTGCCAATCTGATTCAGGCGATGGATAACATTGACGTGATTGTGCGCGAAATGCGCACTCAGATTCCTCCGGGCGTTGAGATCACCTACCTCAACAACACCATTCCCTTAGTGATTGAGCAGAACTCCAGTCTTCAGGGCAACATGCTGTCAGCAATGGCGCTGATCATGCTGGTGGTGGTGGCTGCGGTAGGTGTGCGTTCAGGTATTCTGGTGGCGATGGGTGTGCCCTTCTGCTTCTTTTTCGCCTTTATCATCATTTCGCTGCTCGGGTACACCTATAACTTTATGGTGATTTTCGGGCTGCTGTTGGCATTAGGCATGCTGATTGACGGTGCGATTGTGCTCGTGGAGTACGCCGACCGGAAATTGGCCGAGGGTTACAGCCGCGAGGATGCCTATGAAGAAGCCGTCAATCGTATGTTCTGGCCCATTATTTCCTCGACATTAACCACACTGGCAGCGTTCCTGCCGTTGCTGTTCTGGCCGGGTGTTGCCGGCGAGTTCATGAGCTACCTGCCGACAACGGTGTTTGCCGTGTTAATCGGTTCGCTGCTGTACGCACTGTTGTTTGCACCGCTGATCGGATCCTTTGTCGGCAGTCGGACTGCACATAAAGATATCGACATCTCTAAAAACGATGACACGCTGATCACCGAGTTCAAGGGCCCTATGAGAGCCTACGTGGGCGTGCTGCGATTTGGCATACGCAATCCGGGTGCGGTTTTCCTGGGTGCTACCGGCGTACTGGTGAGCATCGTGTTTGCGTATGTCATGTTGGGTCGCGGGTTTGAATTCTTTACCAGCGTTGATCCCAGTCAGACGCGGGTGCAGATTTTTGCACGCGGCAATTACTCGCCCGAAGAGATACGTGACATTGTTACCCAGGTCGAGGATCGTATTGAGGCCGTTGGCTATTACAAGAGCATCGTCACGCAATCGGGCGCCAGCCGCAGTATGGGGGGCGGAATGGGCGCCGCACCTGATCTGGTGGGCACAATTTTCCTTGAGTTTACCGACCGCCGCGAACGCGACATTAACGGATTTGAGATTGAAAACCTGTACCGGCAGGCGATAGCCGACCTGCCGGGTATTCGTGGCGAGATCTCAACTCCCGAACAAGGCCCACCCGTGGGCAAGCAGTTGCAACTGGAGTTTTATGGCGAAGACCTGCGCACACTGATATCCGAAGCGCGACGGGTCAGAAACCATCTGGAACGAGGCATGGAAGGACTGATCGACGTGGACGACACCACTCCAGTGCCTGGCATTGAATGGGAAATCACCGTTGATCGCGCGCGTGCCGCCATGTCAGGAGCCAGTATGCAGGAAATTGGTACAGCCATTCAGTTGCTGACCAATGGCGTGCTGATGGGGGACTACCGTCCGGATGACAGCGAAGAAGAAGTCGAGATCCGTGTGCGCTACCCTGAAGAGTATCGGGGCATCGAGCAGATTGATGACATCCGCATCAATACACCCGGCGGCCTTGTACCTATCAGCAGTTTTATTACCCGCGAGCCCTTGCCGAGCGTGAGCTCTATCCAGCGTGTTGATAGCGAACGAGTTGTTTACGTTCGCGCAAATCCGGCACCCGGCATCATCACCGACAACAAGGTCGGTGAGCTGGAACAGTGGCTGCAGGCAAATCCTCTGGCACCGGGCGTTAATTACCGCTTCCGCGGTGCCAACGAAGAACAGGATGAGTCCATGGCTTTCCTGAGTGTTGCCTTTGTACTGGCACTGGCATTGATGGCAGTGGTACTGGTGACACAGTTCAACAACTACTATCAGACACTGCTGATTCTCTCGGCAGTATTGCTCTCAACCACGGGCGTGTTACTCGGGTTATTGGTCACCGGCCAGACCTTCAGTGTCATTCTGACGGGCGTGGGGGTGGTGGCGTTGGCGGGCATTATTGTGAATAACAATATTATTCTGATTGATACCTATAACGTGCTGCGCCAAAGTCACCCAGACTGGAGCTTATCGGATGTGATTGTGCAGACGAGTGTGCAGCGTTTACGCCCGGTGTTCCTGACAACGTTCACCACAGGATTCGGGCTGCTGCCACTGGCGTTGGGTATCTCAATTGATCTGGCCGGGGCGGAAATCGAATTTGGCGGACCAGTGGCATCGCAGTGGATGCAGCTTGCCAATGCTGTCGTGTTCGGACTCGCATTTGGCACGGTGTTGACCTTGATTGTGACACCTGCGTTGCTGGCGTTACCGTACAGGCTGCGTGAGTACCGGCAGTCGTTTGTTTCTTTGTTTAGTCGTTCAAAGCCTGCATTTAACAAGTAAGCTTGCCACCAACAAACGCCGCTGGGATCCGAACATCAGTTCGCAGTTCCAGCGGCGTTTTTTTTTGCATCAACGGTATGTCCGGTTGGCAACCCACGCTTCAATAATCAGCAGCAACATCACCAGCAGCACAATCCACCACCACAATCGTTGGGGCTGTTCAATATCGGCAATCAGCTGCGCGGTTCTGACCTGCTCCGACACCGTGGGTGTGGTTTCTGGATTGATGATGGCATCGGTCAAGGCGGCGATATCTG
>CALQJO020000070.1 GCA_943330915.2 Rhodoferax sp. OV413
AGTGCATCGGCAAGTCCGTGCAGCGCCCAGCCGTTTTCGTTGAGCAGCAGCAAGTCGCGTTCAAAAACCGCTTGTGCATCGGCGGGGCGGTCTGCGTTAAGCAGGGCCTGGCCAAGGTACAGGCGGGTGGATTGCAACCAATCCGGCGGCTCCATGTAACGCAGACGATCCTGGATATCAACCGCCTGTTCAAACTCGGTGATGGCGGTGTTGTAGTCTTGCTGCGCATTGGCAATTTCGCCCGCCAGCATGTGTGAGGCAATAGTCAGCATGTCCGACGCCGGGTTGACGCTGGCGCGCCAGGTGGCCAGGTCGGGATTCTGCAGCGTGGTCATCATCTTGGCATATTCGGCCTGGGCGGCGGCGATGTCGCCGCGTTTGGCAAAGGTGGAGCCGTGCATCCAGTTCAGCATACCGTCAAGGTAAGGCTGCCCGGGCGCGGGGTTTTGCAGCGTTGCCAGTGCGTCGTACATGCCAAAGGCTTTGAGTGTCATCCAGTGTGCAACCGGTGCTCGCAGGCCTGCGCCGCGGCCAAGGCCTTCGGCATTAGCCATCATTGCCATGGGTTCAGACACACTCATGGCACGTACGCTGTTGCCCTGCAGAACACCGGCCCAGTGGATAAACATGCGGGCGTGGCCGCCGTGGTTGGTGGCGGAGACAAAGTAGGTGCCGGTGCGTGGCAGCGGGCGTTCGCCCCAGGCGCTGGTGACTACGGTGTCTGCATTCAGCGAGCGCTCATTGCTGGTGATGGCGTCTTCGTAGCGGCCAACACGCATGTAGATGTGGCCGGGCATGTGCACCATGTGGCCGGCCATGGGTGTCAGCGATTCCAGTCGGTCGGCGGATGGCACCGCGCGCGCTGGCTGGAACGAGGCTTCCAGCAGGTGGATGTGCAGGTGCGTGAGGCCGGGGTGGCTCATGTCCTGCTCCATGCCGCGCTCGAGGACTTCCAGTGCGCGGTCGACCAGTGGCAGCGCGCTGCCATCAACGGCGGAGTAGTAGGTCCACGGTGTGGACATCATGATGCCGTGCGCAACCAGGAATGCAGCTTCCAGATCGGCGCCGTGCGCCTGGTAGTTAGCTTCTGCGGCGCGGATAAACGCCTGGGTGCGCTGCGCGGGATCGGTGTAGGCTTCTGTGTTGTACAACTCGGCAACGGCGTCAATCAGCCCGCGTTCTTCGGATGACAAGGTGTCGCTGAGTGCTTTGGCACGGGTAATGGTGTTTTTGCCTTCGCTGACCGGGTCATCGGGCGATCCGCCGTAGCGGCTGTTGGGGTTGGGCCCGATGGCCAGCGCTTTGCCCCAGTGAATCATGGCGTTGTCGGGATCAAAACACAGTGCGGCATCGAATGAGGCGATGGCTTCCGGAAAGTAATAACCGTAGGTCAGTCGCATGCCCTGATCAAAAAACGCCTGAGCTTCGGGATAGTTGGTGGAAATGTCGCGGCCAAAGACGCCGGTGTTGGGGATCAGCGGCGCCAGCGCGTCGGCGCAGGACAGCATCTCGGCAGTGGCAACAGCGGGTATGCTGGCTTGCGGCGCGTCGGCCGTCTGCCCGGGCGCGGGTGATTCTGCGCCGCAGGCAACCAGCAGGCTGATCGCGGCGGCCAGCGCAAGTTGACGGGGAAACTTTGTCATAAAAACCTCTTGTTTATCATTGTTATCAGTAAGGCACATGGTGATTTGACTATACGCCCGATGGCCTTGTGTTTAAAAGTCGTCCAGATCAAATCAAGGTCAGAAATCAATCGACATAATGGTCACCGGGGTGCCGTTGTAGGGCTCGCGGCTATAGAGTTGCCAGCCAAGGCGGGCATACATTTGTTCCTGATCCGGCGTGTACAGGTACAGGCGTTTGACACCATTTTCCTGTGCATGCTGCATCACCCGCTTCACCAGCGTGGAGCCGATGCCTTTGCCGCGGTGGATTTCATTCACATACACACTCGCCAGCCATGGCGTGAGTTCCGAGTGTGAGCTCATGTCATCGGCCAGAATACACGCCGAGCCCAGCAGCTCGCCAGCGTCTTCGGCTACAAACGTCGTGGGGATCACCTTGCCTTCAAGGTCTTCCTGCATTTCCTGCACGCGCTGGTCAAAACTCCTGAGAGGGTTCAGGTAGGACCATTCGGCATGGTGCCACTGCGCCAGCGGCAACAAATGTTCTGGTTTGTCTTTTAAATTCAGAATCAACATAAAACCTCGAGCGCACGACGCGCAATAATCTCGCCATGTTCCTGTACAAAATGTCCGCCTTCTGCCACCTCAAAAGGCTCGGGGCAGCCACGAATCTGTTTGCGCAAATTGTGCATCACTGGCGGGCCGAGCACGGGGTCGCGCATACCAACGGCCATAAAACTGCGGCCTTGCCAGCTGTTTTTTAACCAGTCGCGTGCCACGCGTGAGATGGCAGCGCCGTCGGCATCCGGATGATCGGGCACCAGATTGGGGAATCTACGCACGCCGGCTTTGTAGCTGATATCGGGGAATGGGGCTGCGTAGGCGTCGCTTTCGGCCTCGCTCAACAGGCGTTCACCACGGCGCATCAGTGCGGCGATGTCCATGTCCGGGCGGCTGTTAGAGAACGCGCGCCAATCCAGAAATCCCTGCCCCAGCGGCACATCGCCGGTGCCCAGCCCGGTGTTCATCACCAGCAGGCGGTCGATGTGATCGGGGAATTCCATCGGCAAGGTCAAACCCAGAATGCCGCCCCAGTCTTGCACCACCAGCATGATGCGCGCATCGGGTGCTGAGCGCAGAATCACCGCGCGTATAAACGCGATCAGCATGTCGCGGTGTCGGGTGAGGGTATAAAAATTCTCGTCCACGGGTTTGTCGGAGCGGCCAAACCCGATCAGGTCCGGGGCTATCACGCGGTGCCCGGCGTTGACAAACACCGGAATCATTTTGCGGTAAAGGTAACTCCAGGTGGGTTGGCCGTGCAGGCATAACACGATGGAGCTGGCGTCGGCGGCGCCTTCGTCGACGTAGTGCACTCGCAGGTTTTCAAACCCCGGCAGATCACTGACGTAGTGCGGGGCGAATGGGTAACCGGGCAGGTTCTGGAAGCGCGAGTCGTCGGTGCGTAACGCAGCGCTGGCGGTGGTTGTTGTCATGATGGTTCCTTGTTGGTTTTGTTTGACCGCAATGCGTGGCCACAATATGCGTAACTTGCCGGGCTTGCACAAGTGCAGGATTGCTGTTTTGCGGGTGAGGCGCAGATTGATGCGGGGGGTTGATGTTAATGCGGGTGGCGATTGTCACCCGCTGTCTGTCAGAATCGCGGGCCTTGACGCATTTATCCTGTTTGCCACTGTTGGGCGCTCCGGCGCAGCTCCTGCCTATGAATCGTAATGTGCTGTTGTCGATGATCCTGCTTAATGCCTTTGCCACGCCGGTGATGCTCAGCGCCACCAATGTTGCGCTGCCGAGCATTGCCATGGATTTTGCTATGAGTGCGCGGCTGCTGAGCTGGGTGCCGATGTCGTTTCTGATGGCAAGCACCATGTTTGTGCTGATTTTCAGTCGCATCGCGGATGCGGTGGGACGCAAACGCATTTTTCTGCTGGGGACTGCGGCGGTGTTACTGAGTTCGTTGTACGCGGCCATGTCGGTGAACAGCACCATGCTGCTGAGTGGACGTTTTCTGCAGGGCATCAGCGCGTCAATGTTGCATGCCACACAGCTGGCCATCATCAGTTCCGCATTCCCGGCTAACCAGCGCGGAAAGCTGATTGGCCTGGTCACTGCCGCGGTGTATGTGGGTTTGTCGGCGGGGCCGCTGCTGGGTGGATTTGTGGTGGATCATCTGGGCTGGCGCGCGGCGTTTCTGTTGCAGGTGCCGTTGGCGTTGGTGGTATTGCTGATGGGTGTTTTTGCCGTCAAAGGCGAGTGGCGAGCGGACACGGTGCTGCCGTTTGACCGTGTAGGGGCGGTGGGCTGGAGTGTCAGCATTGCGCTGTTTTGTATTGCGGTGACGCAGTTGCCTTCACCGCTAGCGTTTGGTTTTTTTGTCGGCTGCGCGATCAGCACTGCGTTGTTTGTCAGGCACACACGCAACAGTCAGTTTCCGTTGTGGGATATCAACCTGTTTTTCAGCAATCGCACCTTCACGCTGTCGTGTGCGACGTCGCTGCTGATGTACAGCGCCACCTATGCCATTGTGGTGCTGATGAGCCTGTATCTGCAAAGTATCAAGGGATTTACGGCCACCAATGCCGGCATGATTCTGATGATTCAGCCGATTATCATGGCCACGCTGTCACCGCTGGCCGGGCGCTGGTCGGATCGCATAGAACCGCGTTTGCTGGCCTCTGCTGGCATGGTGATTACCTGTGCCGGACTCGCGCTGTTGTCACAACTCGATGCCGCCAGTAGCGTGCAATACATTGTTATGTCGCTGGTGATGACCGGCACTGGGTTCAGTCTGTTTTCCTCGCCGAACATCAACGCCATCATGGGCTCGGTGGATAACAAACATGCGGGCGGCGCATCGGGTGCGGTGGCCACCACGCGTCTGCTGGGTCAGTTAAACAGTATGGTGCTGGTGACGCTGGCGATTGCGCTGATCATGGGCAACACGCCGGTCAGTCCGCAGACCGCTCCACTGTTAAATCAGGCGTTGAGTCTGAGTTTTGTGATCAGTGCCGCGCTGTGTATTCCGGGTATTTTGTTTTCATTGGCGAGGGGACGCGTTCATCCACGTCGCTCTGCCTGATGGGAAGGGCTGGGGACGGAGAGATCAAATTTTGATCTCTCCGTCCCCAAAAAAACCAAAAAAAATTACTTGGTCATGTTACGCAAGACATTAACCAATACCACTGATACAGCAACGCCAAACAGCACCGCTGGCACTTGTGGCCAGACCATGGGCTCGCCTGACACCACACTCTGAATGCTGAGATAAACCAGTATGCCCACCGCAACAATCATGGCGGGCAATAGGTGGCTGCCAATCGACTTGCTGTCACGGTATTGGGGATTGAGACTGGATAACAGTGATACCAGCAAGGCGAGAAAAAAAGGTAGCGCAACTTTATCGAGACTCTGTGCGTCGGTTGCTGCGACAAGGATTTGCGTCAACATCAAACCAACCAATACAAAAAAAGCAGAAATTCCCACTGCCTGTTTGAATTTAATCAATTTATTGGGCTCCAGAATCCCCTGCCAGCAGGAGAATTCATAATTTCAGTAAAGACCTGACTGCACCGAGCACATTGATCAATCATGGGCAAAAAATGTCCCTAAAGCCCAGATGCCTATCAATTTCATTACAACAATAACTCTGCTCAACAGAGCGTGTCCAAAAAATCCAGAATGCGTTTTCAGCTATTGTCTGCATTTCAATTCAGGCGTACGCCACGATTGTACACATGCCCACTGCCAGATACCCGTAAATTTAACGATGGTGGAGCGTGGGGTTGAGCGTGGGGACGGAGAGATCATTTTTTGATCTCTCCGTCCCCACTCAAAACGCAACTGTGCTAGCTTAGCGCGCCAGCCTGGTTATGCTGTTGAGACCCTTGTTTATGTCTGTTTTTACGCCACTCTCACTCGACGATGTCAGCGGTTTTATGCGCCAGTTTGATCTGGGCGATGTGCTGCACATTCATGGCGTCAGTGGTGGCAGTGAAAACACCAACTATTTTGTGGACTGTACCAGCGGTGCTTATGTGCTGACATTGGTTGAGCGCGGCCCCGTGCAGGATCTGCCGTTTTTTATCGCGTTGCTGGAGTGCCTCAAGCGCAGCGGTCTGCCGGTACCTTATGTGTTTCGTAACCGCGAGGGCGCTGCGCTGTTGTCCTTAAAAAACAAACCGGCGCTGGTGCAACCGCGGCTGCCAGGTGCACATCCCGATCAGGTGAGCCCCGCACAATGTGCAGCACTGGGCTCTTTGTTGGCCAGTTTGCACAGCGCCGACTGCGGCCTGCAACGCAGCAGTGACCGCGGCCCACAATGGGTGCTGACTGAATCACTGCAGTTTCTGCAGACAGTCTGGTTGAGTGAGCAGCATTGGTTGCAAGCGTGCCTGTCCGATTTGCAGCATTGGCTATCAACCGCACCTGCATTGCCCACCGCCGTCATCCATGGCGATTTGTTCCGCGATAACGCCATGTTTGAGGGCGACATACTCACCGGTGTCATCGATTTCTATAATGCCGCCAGCGGCTGGACACTGATGGAATTAGCGATTTGTGTAAATGACTGGTGTGTTGATGTGATCGACCACATTCCTCACCTCAACACTGATCGCGTTGACGCACTCACCCAGGCCTACACCCAAACGCGCGCACTCACAGAAAACGAGATCGCCGCCTGGCCAACGATGCTGCAGTTAGCAGCGCTGCGCTTCTGGTTGTCGCGCCAGCAATACGCCATGCAGCATCTCAATCAAGCTGATGTGTTGATCAAAGATCCCGATTATTTCCGCCTCCTGCTTAAAACACATTTCATCAACGCCCGCACATCATGAAGACTCACCTCCGTTGTTTAATGCTGCTGACTTACGCAGCAGCACTGTTCGAAAATGCGCCTGTTTACGCACAAGCTACCTTCGAGATCAAGCTGCCCACGATGGTAGAGCTGCCCGGCGGCTGCACCGAAGTCGGCACCATGCTGATGGATAATCGCGGCAATGAACCGCGCGAGGTGTGCCTGGACGCCTTTGCCATCTCCTCACACGAAGTCAGTATTGGCGAATTCAAAGCCTATTTACGCAGCACGGGTTTCCCAGCGCCCAGTCCCGCGCTGGAGATTCTGGCGCATGAACTGCCGGTTACCAACATCACCTGGTTCGACGCCATGGCGTATACCCACTGGTTAAGTGAATACACCGGCGACACCTACAGTTTGCCCTCGGAAGAACAGTGGGAATTTGCTGCGCAGGCTGGCCAGGGTGCAGGCACTCAGTTCAGCTGGGGCAATCTGCCCGGCAGCAATCAAGCCAATTGCCGGGATTGCGGCAGCCGTTGGAGTGACATCAGCGTAGCGCCTGTGGGCAGCTTTACCGCCAACGCCTTTGGTTTGTTTGATATGCATGGCAACGCGGCAGAATGGACTTTGGGTTGTTTCCACGATCAGGATGAGCGCGTAGATCGCCGCGTCAATGGCCTACGCCTGAGCACCTGCCGCAACGCCACGCTGCGCGGCGGATCCTTTCGTAACAGCGCTAACCGTATCCGCGTATGGCAGCGCGCGGGGCATGACAGCACACGCGGGTCTGACGAGATTGGCTTCCGGGTTGTTCGCCTGCCTTGAGCCGAAGCCCTCAGCGCGCTACCGCATTCATCACCGCTTCCGTCAGCGCCCAGATCGGGCGCGGCCCACGGGTAGTGACTCCCATTCGCACCACAATCAGCTCCTGATCGGGCAGCATCACCACGTTCTGGCCTTCAAAGCCGGACAGGTAAAACATGTTGGCTGGAAACTGCTTCATGGGTCGGTCTTCCGGGTCAACGGCAGACCCAGCGTTTAACCAGATCTGCGCACCATAGTTGCCCTGCGCCGTGGACTCCGCCGGCGTCAGACTGTGCTGCACCCAACCTTCCGGCAGTATCTGCTCACCACTCCAAACGCCATCCTGCATGTACAGCAAACCAATTTTTGCCCAGTCGCGCGGCGTGGCGTACATATAGGAAGAGCCTACAAACGTACCACTGGCATCGGTCTCCATCACGGCCGAGCGCATGCCAAGCTTGCTGAACAAACGTTCCTGCGGGAAATTAAAATACGACTGGTGGTTGGTAAACAATTTGCGATTGATTCGCGAAATGATGTTGGTGGTGCCGCTGGAATAATAAAACTGTGTGCCCGGCTGCTGCGCCAGCGGCTTGTCCAGGGTAAACGCTGCAGTGTCGCCGGTGGTGTAGAGCATCAGAATGACATCGGACATTGAGCCCGCGGTGTACACCTCGGAGTATTCCAGACCACTGGACATCTGCAGCAGGTGATTCAAGGTTATAAACCGGCGTTGGTCACCGAGGGCCTGCCATTCGGGAATGCCGGCAGGGGAATCAATATGCACTAGACCTTCACCAGCCAGCATACCCGTGAGCGCAGCGGTCACCGTTTTGGTCATTGACCAGCCCAGTTGCGGCATGTCGGCGTTGAAGGGTTCCGCATACTTTTCCGCAATAATGCGCCCTTTGTGAATCACCAACACCGCGCGGGTGTCGATGTTCTGATCCGGCTCCATGTCCTCAAATGCCTGGTCGACGGCGGCATTGATGGCCGCCAGATCAACGCCGTCCAGCTGCGCGGGAATCTCAACCTGATCGCCCAAAGGCCAGGGCGCTGCCAGCGGTGCCGGTGCCTGCGGATAGAGCGCCGCATTAAACTGCGCACGCAGAATTTCGGGCGATGTATCGATGAGCAGTGTGCAGCCCAGATGGGGTCGATACAGCGCCTGCACGGTCAGCCCGTTAACCGTGCCACTGACCAGATCATCATTAAAGGCAAACGTCATCCCCGAGGCAGCCGCATTGGCCAGCTCCGCACTTAACACCTGCTCCTGCGTTCTGCCGCCCACCAACACCGAAGAGCACAGGCGTTTGACTGCACTGCCGAGCGCAATTTCTGCTTCCATCAAGGCCTGTGCGGTCATCGCCGCATCGGCAACCGGCTCACTGGCATCCAGTGCCGCGACGGCAGAAACGTCCTGAGCGGGGGCATCCGCTGTCGGGGTGCTGACCGGCGCGTCAGAGCAGGCCGCCAGCGTTGCAAGAGCCATGGCCAGCACAAGCGCCGCCTTAGTGGCAGGCACTGTCTGCCCCTGATGTGTTGTTTTGTTCATGTCCCACCCCGTTTAATGATTTTTTGTGATTGTTTTATCGTGGCTGTTGTAAGGTTTGATGATCTTGTTGCCGGGCAATAACACCGATTCATCTTTGTTGGTATAGGTCAGACGCGCCAGCAGATCACTGATCACATGCAGGCGGGCATCCTGCTTGTTGTCTGCATCCACAACGGTCCATGGCGATGTCTCATTGTGTGTGCGCTGCAGCATGATGTCACGAGCGGATCAGCATGTGTTCGAACTCAATCACCGACACAAAAAATTCTTCGTACTCCGCCTCTGTGCAGAAACCCATCACATGCTCGACACCCGCGCGGTTGTACCAACTGCGGTTAAACAGCACCAGCTCGCTGGCACTGGGCAGATGCGGCACAAAACGCTGGAAATACCAGGAGGATTTTTCCTTGTCCGAGGGTTTGCCCAGTGCAACGATGCGTGTTTCACGCGGACTGAGGTGCTCGGCAATACGCTTGATCACGCCGTCCTTGCCCGCGGCATCGCGCCCTTCAACAATCACCAAAATTTTATTGTTGCATTGGATAAAGTGCCGCTGCAATTTCACCAGCTCGATCTGC
The DNA here is from genome assembly GCA_943330915.2 of Rhodoferax sp. OV413. Taxonomy (GTDB): domain Bacteria; phylum Pseudomonadota; class Gammaproteobacteria; order Pseudomonadales; family Pseudohongiellaceae; genus Pseudohongiella. The sequence continues at coordinate 9,376 of CALQJO020000070.1, forward strand.
AGAAGCAACAGCTGTTTTTTGTAACTCGGATGCATGGCCATTTTCTCTGACCGGCAGGTCAATAAATCTTGGTTGTTAAGTCATAAATTTGTGTCAGATCAAACAAAGTACGGGCTTTCATCTGTAAGGTGGCTGGATGTTTTCTGCTATCCCGCATACGTCAGCAACGTTGTTGACGGGAGTCGATGAATGAATATCCAGACCTTATGCCTGTTCAGTGCCTGTGCTTTTTTTATGGCGGGCTGCTACTCGTCAAGCTCGGTGCCGGAACCGGAGCCAGTGCGGGCTGAAGGCCTGCAGGACGCCGGGTTACACGCCATCATGACACAGAACATCGAGCGTCATATCGACAGGCTGGGTTACGCATTGGCCGGTGCGCGCGACGATGTCAGTATCCGTGAGAACACCGCGAGCATCATCCAGTCCACACAAGGGCTGCAGTTGTCCGCGGATATCATCATGACACTGCGCTCAACGCTGCCGCTGAGCGCCGATGCTGCCAACATTTACGTGGAACGCGCCACCGAGCTCAAAGGGTTTGCAAGTGAGCTCGAATCGTTGGCGCGTGCCGGTCGCATCAATGAGCTCAGACCCATCGTGGCGCAAGTCAACGCCAGCTGTAACAGTTGCCACCAGTTATTCCGCGCACCCTGAAGAGCGTGAATGTTTGACCGCGTTACAGCTGTCCGCTCATTCCATCAACGCATAGATTCGGCGGATCGCGCGCACATCCACACCGGGCGCACTGATTTGTGGGTAATTGCTACTGTGCGCTGTCATATCAATCTGCTGGGCGGCCTGCTCTGCGCTCAAGCCGCTGGCCTTTAGCGCCGCGGTGTTGGTCCATAAATCCCGCAGGTATGCCTGCAGAAAATCAATACGCTCTTTGCCCTGAACAATGGGCCCGTGGCCGGGCAATAAGGTTTCAAAATCCAGTTCCTTCAATTTATCCAGCGTCGCCGGCCACTCATCAACATGGGCATCACCCATATAGGGGATAAATGGCACCATCAGGTCGCCGGTGAAGACAATTTTTTCCTCCGGCAGAAACACCACCACGTCGCCACCGGTGTGACCACGGCCCATATGGATGATCTGAATCTCGCGTCCGCCGCCATTCACCGTCTGGTAAATGCTCATGCTGTCATCAATGGTGATGTTCGGCGGTGTTGGCGTAATCTCGGCCAGTGAACCGAGATGCGCCTGAGCGGTGGCCAGTCTGCCCTGCAGCAACGCGCGTTGTTCCGCATCCGTAGCATCAGCAATCTGTTGCTGCAGTGACGCGACCTGGCCGGGAGCACCTTCAGTAAAGCTGATAAAGGTTGATTCTTCCAGCACGTTGCCAAGTTCGCCGCTGAGTTTTTGCCGCGTGTAGGTGTGACCAATAATTTCTACTTCTTGCGGGAACACCTGATTACCATGAGCGTGATCGAAGTGGTAATGCGTGTTGATCAGGTAACGCACCGGTTTGTCGCTGACATTTTTGATCGCATCCAGCAAAGCCATGCCGGCATTGGGTGTCACATGAGAATCCACCACCAGCAGGTCATGCTCACCCTCGATCAACATGGAATGACTCATGACGTTCACGGCGCCGGTGCCAGTGACATGGTAAATGCCCTGCGCCACTGGCGTGAAAATGTGGCTGCGCGTGGTGACTACACCCTCCACGGCGGGGGCATTCTGGGCACTGCTGATACTGATCAGCGCACCCAGCGCAATTGCGGATGCCAGTGTTGGCAACAGGAGTTTGAGTGTGGATCCGGCTCGCATGTTGGTTTCCTTATTTTAATTATGGGTAAAACATCATCACATCAGAATTTTGATCCACTCACCGGGTTCCGGGTCGCCAATCGGGTAATAGCCGTTGAGCAGCCGTAAGGTTTCTTCCGGGTATTCAGGCACCGGGCTGGCCGCGGCCAATGCGCGCCAGTCGAAGCCTTCTGTCACCTGCACATAACGCACACGCAGGCTGCCGGCACCGGAGCGTTCATTGGTTTGTATGGCGCGGAAGGTCCGAATGGATGACAGCAACAGCCTGTCCATTTCCTCTGCCTGGGCAGCATCGCTTACATCACCGCGGAATACAAAGACACGTGGCCCCAGATACATGACCGCCACACGTTCCTCGCGCCCTTCGGCATTGGTGTGTACGCCGGTGTATCCCACCAGACGATACTGCGACAGGGCCTCAGAGCGTTGCAGTTCGATACCCAGATTTTCACGCACAAACAGCCGCGGTTCTTTCACGTCCTGCATGCGCATGGTTTCCACACGCAGTCTGGCGCTGCCATCCGGGCTGCTGGCCTGCACGGTGGTTGGCGTTTCGACAATCATCCAGTCGTCGGGGAACACCATGGTGTAACTAAGCAGATCCTGGTAATAACGATTTCTGTCACTGGCCACCGCGGTGTTCTCGCCCCACAACATGCCTTCCATTTGGCTGCGGAACACGCTGGGATCAGACTCACGCACCTGATCGGCAGACAACACACCCGCCTGCGCAACCGCCTGTTGCAAGCGCTGGTCGCTGCGCGGGTGGGTTGTAAAGAGCCCATGATACGTTGGCTGACGCTGTGCAACCCTGACGTTAAAGTCTTCCTGATTTTTTAACACCGACAACACGTCGATCATCGCGCGCGGATTGTAGCCGGCATTGTACAAATACTCGGCGCCCAGACTATCGGCTTCCAGCTCGTTTTCTCGCCCGAAACCGCTGACTCCGGCGGCTGCCCAGATTGAGCCAATCTGAGCAAGCTCAGAACCGATATAGCCACTGCCGGTTGCCACTGCGGCAACCACACCACCAACGGCCGCCGCTGCACTGCCCAGGCGACCGCGCGCCTGTTGCTGAATCGCATGACGCGCCGTGATGTGGCCCACTTCATGCGCCAGCACCGCGGCCAGCTCGTCTTCACTTTTCAGGTACAGCAGCAACCCGCGGTTGATATAGACATAACCACCGGGCAATGCAAAAGCG
>CALQJO020000071.1 GCA_943330915.2 Rhodoferax sp. OV413
AACGGGTCGGATGCTATAAAGTTTTCGCCGATACCCACACCTATCACTAGCGGGCTGCCGCTGCGAGCCACCACTATTTTTTCAGGCTCCGATCTTCTGATGACACACAACCCGTAAGCACCATGCAGGCGCGGGACGATGTTGCGCACAGCCGTCAGAGTATCAAGCTGGTTTTTTGTGCACTCCTGATGGAGCATGTGCACAACTACCTCTGTATCCGTGTCAGATAAGAACTCAAAACCATCGGCAATCAGGTTACGACGCAACTCCTCATGATTTTCAATAATGCCGTTGTGTACAAGAGCAAAATCGGCTCCTGACATATGCGGGTGAGCATTGCGTTCACTGGGAACGCCGTGGGTTGCCCAACGGGTATGGGCAATACCGGTTTTGCCATGCACAGGATCTGCAGCAACTTTATCTACCAGCTCTTTGACTTTGCCAACAGCTCTAACACTGCTGATTTGTGAGGTTTTCTGATTGATGACGGCAAGACCGGCTGAATCGTATCCCCGATACTCGAGTCTTTTTAGTCCCTCAAGAAGAATGCCGATCACATCGCGCTGTGCAACTGCTCCCACTATTCCACACATAAACTCAGTCCCTCATTCTGTCTTTATCTTGACGGGTCGTTTCCATCCACTGATATTTTTTTGTTTACTGCGTGCGACCGCAAGCCCCTGGTCGGGGACGTCGGAAGTTATAACCGAACCGGCGCCAATGGTTGCATTTACTCCCAGCGTGACGGGTGCAACAAGCGCCGTATTTGAGCCTACAAAAACACCATCTTTGATCGTGGTTTTGAATTTGTTAACGCCGTCATAATTACAGGTGATGGTGCCGGCACCAATATTGACCTGAGCTCCAAGTTCCGCGTCGCCCACATAACTCAGATGATTAATTTTACTGCCCGTGCCCACAATCGCCTTTTTGGTTTCAACAAAATTGCCAATTTTTGCGCCGGTTTTTAGTAAGGTGCCAGGTCTCAGTCGAGCAAATGGTCCAACTGTACAATTGTTTTGGACTACAACATTTTCAAGATGGCTATTGGCAAGAATCTCGCAATCGTCACCGATCTCGCAATTGATCAGCACCACGTTGGGGCCAATTGTCACACGATTACCAATCGTGTTTGTGCCTTCAAAAATGATATTGATGTCCAGACTGATGTCGCGGCCTGTCTGTAAATCTCCGCGGATGTCCAGTCGTGCAGGATCTGCGATGGTTACCCCACTCTTTGCCAGCTCGCGTGATCGTCCCAACTGATAGCTGCGCTCGAGCTCAGTAAGCTGCAAGCGATCATTAACCCCTTGCACTTCATTGTTGTCCACGGTTTGTGTATTGCAGACTTCAATTCCCTGTGAATATGCAATTGCGACGGTATCTGTCAGGTAGTATTCACCTTGTGCATTGTTGGTATTCAGTTGCCCTAACCATGTCTTCAAAAGATCGGCTCTAAAAGCCATGATTCCTGTGTTTACTTCATTAATGGCAAGCTGCTCGCGATTCGCGTCTTTTTCTTCAACAATAGCAATTATCTGCTGGTCTTTGTTGCGTATCATGCGCCCTAACCCAGCAGGTTTATCTGTCACCAATGTTAGAACCGCAAAACCCGACTGTGCAGCCTTTACGAGTAATGCAGATAAGGTTTTGGGTTTGATCAACGGAACGTCACCATACAACACCAGCACCATCGAGCCATCATCGATGGCGGGCGCTGCCTGCATCACGGCATGGCCCGTACCAAGCTGCTGTGACTGTTCAACCCAGTTAAGCGTGTTAACAAAAGAACTGTTGGCATAATGCTGTTTGACTAAATCAGACTGAAATCCGGTAACCAGGTGGAGTTTTTGCGGCGACAGTGTTCGTGCTGCATCCAGCACATGCGTGAGCATTGGTTTCCCCGCTAATGGATGCAGAACTTTGGGGATGTCGGAGTGCATGCGGGTGCCTTTTCCCGCTGCTAATACAACAACTTCTATGTGCATAGGTTAACCCGATGGTTGCGCCATAAAAAAAGGGCAGCTTCAAGGCTACCCTTTTTTAACAGCTATTTCACTGACAAAATTTTACTTTCTCAGTTGTTTAAGCGCTCGTAACTGAGCAACAGCTTCAGCCAGTTGAACCGCTGCACGGGAGTATTCAAATTCAGCATCTTTGTTGGCGATTGCTTTCTGCACATCATCAATAGCCTGTTGTGCAGCAGCTTCATCAATGTCTGACGCACGTCGCGCAGTATCCGCCAACACGGTGACTGTTGTGCTTTGAACTTCGAGATATCCACCAGAAACGTAGTAAATCTCTTCCGCACCACCACTTAATACACAACGCACAGGACCCGGAATCAACTCGGTCAACAGAGGCGCGTGTCCATAGACTACACCAAGGTCTCCCAGTGTTCCGGTGGCCACAACCATTTCGACCATGCCGGAGAAAATATGCTTTTCGGCACTTACGATGTCACACTGCATTGTCATCGCCATATCAATACTCTCTGTTTACGTAAGTCTGGCTGTTTACTTGAGCTTGGCTGCCTTTTCGACAGCTTCTTCAATTGTTCCCACCATGTTAAACGCTTGTTCCGGGATATGGTCGTAGTCACCAGCCAGAATGCCTTTGAAGCCAGCGATGGTATCTTTCAGAGATACGTATTTGCCTGGCGTGTTGGTAAATACTTCAGCTACAAAGAATGGCTGTGACAGAAAACGCTGAATCTTACGGGCGCGAGCTACGATCTGTTTATCTTCTTCAGACAATTCGTCCATACCCAGAATCGCGATGATGTCCTTCAGTTCTTTATAACGCTGCAGTACTGATTGCACACCACGTGCTACGTCGTAGTGATCCTGACCAATAACCAATGGATCAAGTTGTCGTGACGTAGAGTCCAGCGGGTCGATCGCAGGATAAATGCCCAATTCAGCGATAGACCGTGACAATACAACAGTCGCGTCAAGGTGAGCAAAAGTGGTTGCCGGTGACGGGTCGGTCAAGTCGTCCGCTGGGACGTATACCGCCTGGATTGACGTAATTGAACCGGTTTTGGTGGAGGTAATGCGCTCCTGCAATACACCCATTTCTTCCGCCAGTGTTGGCTGGTAACCTACCGCTGATGGCATACGGCCCAGCAGTGCTGATACTTCGGTACCGGCCAATGTGTAACGGTAAATGTTGTCTACGAAGAACAGTACGTCACGGCCTTCGTCACGGAATTTTTCAGCCATCGTCAGACCGGTTAGTGCCACACGCAGACGGTTTCCTGGTGGCTCGTTCATCTGGCCGTATACCATTGCTACTTTTGACTCTGGCAGATTCTCCAGATTGATTACACCTGACTCCGCCATTTCGTGATAGAAGTCATTGCCTTCACGGGTACGTTCACCTACTCCGGCGAATACGGACAGACCGCTGTGTGCTTTTGCGATGTTGTTAATCAGTTCCATCATATTGACGGTTTTGCCTACACCAGCACCGCCGAACAGACCTACTTTACCGCCTTTGGCGAACGGGCAGATCAGGTCGATTACCTTGATGCCGGTTTCCAGCAGTTCGTTGGACGCTGACAGCTCATCGTAAGCAGGAGCTTTACGGTGAATCGGCATGCGCTCTTCTTCACCGATCGGACCACGTTCGTCAATCGGGTTACCCAGAACATCCATGATACGACCCAGTGTTTCTCTACCCACTGGAACAGAAACCGGTGCATTGGTGTTGGTCACAACCAGTCCACGACGCAGTCCTTCCGTGCTTCCCATCGCGATGGTACGCACAACGCCGTCACCCAGCTGCTGCTGAACTTCGAGTGTAATTTTACCGCCTTCGACGGACAGTGCACTGTATACACGAGGTACTTCTTCCCGCGGGAATTGTACGTCGATTACTGCACCGATAATTTGTACGATACGACCGCTACTCATGTCCGGTTCCTCTTTAGTATTCCTGATCTTCAATCTGGTTAAATTCAATGTCTGCCGTGAGCACTTAAACCGCGGCCGCACCGCCAACAATCTCTGAAAGCTCTTGTGTGATAGATGCCTGACGCGCTTTGTTGTAAATCAGACCAAGCTTTTCTATCAGTTCACCGGCATTGTCTGTTGCGTTTTTCATCGCCAGCATTCGTGCTGCCTGCTCACATGCGATGTTTTCAACAACGCCCTGATAAACTTGCGTTTCAATAAATCGGTTCAACAAACCATCCAGCAGTGACTCTGGCCTCGGCTCATAGATGTAGTCCCAATGGTGCTTTAACGACTTGTCATCGGACGGTTGTAACGGCAGAAGCTGTGCTACTACCGGTTTTTGAGTCATGGTATTCACAAACGTGTTACTGACCAGGTATAAACAATCGATCTCACCGGCGGTAAACTTATCCAGCATGACCTTCACTGCTCCAATAACCTGACTCAACTCCGGCGCATCACCCATTCCCCTGATTGACGCGACCACTTTACCGCCATAGCTGTTAAAAAACGTTGCTGCCTTGGCACCAATTGCACAGAACTCAACTGATACGTCCTGTTTACGCCATGCTGCAATTTCTTTTACTGCGGTCTTGAAGGCATTGATATTCAGACCACCGCACAGTCCTCGATCTGAGGACACCACGATATAAGCAACGCGTTTGACTTCGCGCGTAGTGAAGTACACGTGGCGATACTCAGGATTCGCATTTGCCACATGTCCTATCACGTTCCGGATATGTGTGGCGTAAGGTTTCCCCAACGCCATACGCTCCTGAGATTTACGCATCTTGGACGCAGATACCATTTCCATGGCACTGGTTATTTTCCGCGTGTTATTGATGCTGGAGATCTTGCCCCGAATCTCTTTACCACCAGCCATAATTCACCGCCTACCAAAAATTACCAGGTTTGTGTTGCTTTGAACTGCTGAATCAAGGCCCTGAATTTCGAGGCGATATCATCATTGAAGTCCGGCTTGGCATTCACACTGGCCAGCAGCTCAGCATTCTGGCTCTTGGCGTAGGACAGCAGCGCTTTTTCAAATGCGACAACTTTTGTCAACTCGACATTTTTCAGGAAGCCTTCGTTGGCAGCAAACAACACCAGAGCCATTTCGGCGACTGACATCGGGGAGTATTGGCCTTGCTTCATCAACTCGGTCACACGCTGACCGTGTTCAAGCTGAGCACGTGTGGCTTCATCGAGGTCGGAAGCAAACTGGGCAAACGCAGCCAGCTCTCGGTACTGTGCCAGTGCGATACGAATACCACCACCGAGCTTTTTGACGATCTTGGTTTGTGCTGCACCACCAACGCGAGACACCGACAGACCTGCGTTGATCGCTGGACGGATACCGGCGTTGAACAGGTTGGTTTCAAGGAATATCTGACCGTCGGTAATGGAAATCACGTTTGTTGGAACAAACGCAGAGACGTCTCCTGCCTGGGTTTCGATAATCGGCAGTGCGGTCAGTGAGCCGGTCTGGCCTTTTACTTCCCCGTTGGTGAACTGTTCAACGTAATCCGCGCTCACGCGCGATGCGCGCTCCAGCAGACGTGAGTGCAAATAGAACACGTCGCCTGGGTAGGCTTCACGGCCCGGCGGACGACGCAACAGCAAAGAAATTTGGCGATAAGCCCAAGCTTGTTTGGTTAGATCGTCATATATGATCAGAGCATCCTGACCTCGGTCGCGGTAGTACTCACCCATTGAGCAGCCTGAGTAAGGTGCGAGGTATTGCATGGATGCAGGATCTGACGCACTTGCGGCAACAACAATGGTGTATTCCATTGCGCCGTGCTCTTCCAGTTTGCTTACCACGTTGGCGATAGAAGATTGCTTCTGTCCAATCGCTACGTAAACGCACTTAACGCCCTTGCCTTTCTGGTTGATGATGGCATCAATAGCAACGGCTGTTTTGCCAACCTGGCGGTCACCAATGATCAACTCACGCTGACCACGACCAATCGGCACCATTGCGTCGATTGCTTTGATACCTGTTTGTAACGGCTGGTCAACTGACTTACGTGCAATTACACCAGGTGCAACTTTCTCAACCGGAGAGGTCAGTTTGGCATTGATAGCGCCCTTGCCATCAATGGGGTTACCCAGTGCGTCGATAACACGGCCTTCCAGCTCCGGGCCAACCGGCACTTCAAGAATACGGCTGGTACAACGGCAAGACTGACCTTCTGCCAGGCCTTTATAGTCACCCAATACCACAGCACCAACGGAGTCACGCTCCAGGTTAAGTGCCATACCGAACAGCCCACCTTCAAACTCAATCATCTCACCGTACATAACATCGGCAAGGCCATGAATACGAACAATACCGTCAGAAACACTGACGATAGTACCTTCGTTTTTTGCCTGCACAGACACGTCGAGACTGTCGATTCTTTGCTTTATAATTTCACTGATTTCTGACGGATTCAGTTGTTGCATGCTTTTTCCCTCATTCCCAGATGGTCTAGGAACTCAATGATTCGGCTAATTTATTCAGTTTTCCGCGAACAGAATTGTCGATGACAGTATCTCCTGCTCGAATGACTACGCCCCCGATAAGCTGCTTGTTCACCGTACTATGCAGCTTGACTGTGCGGTCCAGACGCTTTTCCAGTGCAGCGGTCAAACTTGCTACCACCGCATCACTTAGCGCATACGCCGTAGAAACTTCGACGTCGATGCTTTTTTCGCGAGCGTCTTTCAGCGCGTCAAAAAGTTCTGATATCTGAGGAAGCAATACAAGCCGGCGATTTTCCGCCAGCAATCTGACCAAATTGCTGCCTTTGCTCGAGACAGAGTCTCCGCAAATCAACAGCAGTGCTTCAGACAACTTTTCAGCAGTCAGGGCTGGGCTCTTCAACAGCTCACTGATTTTTGCCTGCGACGTTACTGCCGCCAGCGTGTTCAGCATAAGTGACCATTGTGCCAGAGCGTTATCTGCCGCAGCGACTTCAAAAGCTGCGTTTGCGTAAGGCCGCGCTAATGTTATTGACTCTGCCATCGTATGTTCGCCTATAACTCAGATGCGAGTTTTTTAACAAGCTCTTCGTTTGCTGCCTGATCAACGGATGTCTCGAGGATTTTCTCAGCGCCGGCGATCACAATAGCGGCGACCTGCCCCCGCAAAACCTCTCGAGCTCGCTGGATTTCCATTTCGATTTCTGCCCTGGCACCTGCGATCAGCCGATGACCCTCATCCCGAGCCTTATCTTTGGCTTCATCAACAATCTGGCTGGCTCGTTTGTTTGCCATATCGATGATTTCAGCACTCTTAACCTTCGCTTCGCGAAGTTCATCAGACGCTCGGTTTTGCGCCAGGCTGAGGTCTCGCTGAGCTCGGTCAGCCGCTTCCAGACCATCAGCAATCTTTTTCTGTCGCTCTGCCAACGCAGTTATGATTGGCGGCCAGACATACTTCAGACAAAACCAGACAAAGAAAACGAAAGCTATCGATTGGCCGAGTATGGTTGCATTTAAATTCATGGTGTCACCTCTGCGTTAGTTATCCGGTGGCTTGAAAATCGATTCAAGCGTTTGGTTAACCGAGGAAAGGATTTGCAAAGATCACCAGGAAAGACACACCCACGCCGATGATCGAGATTACGTCGACGAAACCAGCAACCAGGAAGAACTGTACTTGCAGTTTTGGTGCAAGTTCTGGCTGACGTGCTGAGCTTTCAATCAGCTTGCCACCCAGATTGCCGAATGCAACCGCTGTGCCAGCACCACACAAGCCAAAAATGAGGGCGATTGCGATTACAGAAAATGCCTGAATAGTTTCCATTTTTTTCTCCAAGATTTAACAAAAGTTCCAACAAAAAATTACGGGTTTAGTGAGCCTCTGACTTCGTGTGTGCCTGGTTCAGATAGACGATTGTCAGCATCATGAACAGATACGCTTGCAAGGTGATAATGAGGATGTGGAACACCGCCCATGCAAAATGCAATGGCAGTTGTACCCACCCAACCAACGCAATCACCATGAAGATCATTTCGCCAGCGAACATGTTGCCGTAAAGTCGCAGCGCCAGCGATACCGGCTTGGCAAGAAAACTGGGGATTTCCATTATGAGGTTGAGCGGTAGCGCCCATTTTCCAAAAGGATGGAAGGCGAACTCACCAAGGAAGCCTCCCATGCCTTTGATTTTGATACTGTAGTAGATAACTAGGATGAACACGCTGATAGAGAAGCCGGCAGTAATATTCAGGTCTGTTGTTGGAACAGCTTTGAAATAAAGATGACTGTCCTGTGCAACTACCTGGGCCAACAACGGGATCCAGTCAACCGGAACCAGATCCATGAGGTTCATCATGAAAATCCAGCAAAATATGGTAAGCGCTAGTGGGCCGATTAATTCATTGCGAGCAAAGAACGTGCTTTTTACGGTGGTTTGAACCATCTCAACAATAGATTCAACTGCGTTTTGCAACTGACTAGGTATGCCTGACGTGGCACGACGGCTTACGAAATAAAACAAGCCCATAAAAATGACACCCAACAACAGGGACATGAGCATGGAGTCGACGTTTATCGCCCAGAAACCCATCGCGTCAGCTTCTTCAACAGAGTGAGCAATTCCCCAACTACCGTCGGCTTTTTGGCCGAATCTTAGGAAGCCAAGGTGGTGGGCAATGTATTCAGTGCCACTTTCGTATTCAGGCTTTGTAAAGCCTGTTGAATTTGCATCTGCCATGAGTAGATACTTTTCTTATCAGTTTGCCGATTTTACGGGTTGTACCGGTCAGGTTTGCTTACGCGGACAAACACAAGCACGCCAGTTATATGTACCAGAACAAATCCTGAAAATAATGCCACAATATTCAGTGGGTTAACAAAGATAAAACACAATGCAAAGCCCGCACTTACCGACACCAGCTTTAATATTTGGCCGGTGTATAACTCTTTAACAATTTTTTGTGCCGCCCTAGCGCCCCGGTATTTAAAGACACGACTCGCAAACAACGCGCCGGGTAAAGCTGAAAGCAAACCACCGATCAGCAATGAATATGCGCTGACCTGGCCTGACAGTATCAACAGGGCTGCAGAACTAGCCACTATTAAAATCAACTGATAGGCAGCAACTTTATATATGGGGGGAGCTTTTATCGTTGACATCGTTTTGATTTGTCGTCAAAAGCTCTCTTGTTTTGGCTTCCGATCCCTTTTTCGAGGCTGGGATTATATGGATTAAGTAGCGGCGGATCAACTTGATAATTCGTTCATATCACTTGATATGAGCAAGTATTCCATCTAATTCATCTAGGCTGTTATACCGGAGCGTGAGTTTACCCGAGCCTTTGTTAGTATGCTCAATTTCAACCTTAGCACCTAGTCGCTCTGAAAGCGACTCCTGCAGCCTGACAATATCCGGATCTTCGCGCGCAGGTTTCTGTTGTTGCAGGGGTTTGTTCTCGATCAATTTGCGTACCATGGCTTCAGTCTGTCTCACCGACAAGCCTTTACCTGCTACTGCTTTGGACGCGTCACTTTGTTGCTCTGGTTGCAGGCCAAGCAATGCTTTGGCGTGCCCCATTTCAATGTCACCGCGCTCCAGCATTAGTCTGACATCATGATTCAATGACATGAGCCGGAGTAAATTCGTGACTGTTGTTCTGGATTTCCCAACTGCCTCAGCTACTTCCTGTTGTGTCAGGCTGAATTCTTCCTGAAGGCGCTTGAGCGCCATCGCTTCTTCAATAGGGTTAAGATTTTCTCGCTGAATGTTCTCTATCAGTGCCATCGCGATAGCAGATTCATCACCAACGAGTCGTATAACCGCCGGGATAGTATCAAGTCCTGCAATTTGAGTGGCTCTCCATCTCCGCTCGCCCGCGATGATTTCAAAACGATCCCCACCCTCAAGAGGCCGGACAACGATGGGCTGCATCACGCCCTGGACCTTGATGGAATCTGCGAGCTCCTGAAGCGCTTCCTCATGCATATCCGTGCGCGGCTGGTATTTACCACGCTGAATCAGATCTATCGGGATATGGCGTAATTCGCTATCTACCAATCCTGATACCGACGTTTGTGCTGATGCCAACGCTTCGGCCGCACTCGCTTTAGCAGCTATCCCGCCAAGGAGTTTGTCCAGACCGCGTCCCAGTTTTTTCTTTCCTGACATGGTGTTGCCTTGTTTTTAAGCTGATGTTACGCGCCCGAGCGCTGTTCCTGACGTCTAATCATCTCTCCAGCCAACGCCAAATACGCTAAGGCACCTCGAGATTGCCTGTCGTATTGCAATACCGGCAATCCATAACTCGGTGCTTCAGCCAATCTGACATTTCTGGGCACCACCGTCCGGTATACCCGATCACCAAAATGATTAAAAAGCTGGCTTGATACCTCAACGGTAAGTTTATTACGCGGATCATACATGGTCCGCAATATCCCCTCTATTTTCAGTTGAGGATTATGCGTGGCACTCACGGCTGAAATGGTATCAACCAACGCGGACAGACCTTCAAGCGCGTAGTATTCACATTGCATCGGTATGATCACACCCTGAGCCGCAACAAGGGCGTTGAGGGTAAGCATGTTTAACGATGGGGGACAATCAATCACAATGAAGTCATATCTGTCAGCAATCGACGCCAGAATAATCTTTAAAACTCTCTCACGATTCTGCACATCAAGTAATTCAATTTCTGCAGCCACTAAGTCGCCGTTGGCGGGCAACATGTCGAATCCGGCTTCGGGTACTGTTACTTTTGCATCATCAAAGCTGCATTCACCCATCAGCACGTCATAGACGGAGAAGTTTAATTCGCTCTTGTCTATGCCACTGCCCATGGTGGCATTGCCTTGTGGATCCATATCAACCAACAGGATGCGGCGTTTGGTTGCCTGTAGTGAAGCAGCCAGATTCACAGACGTCGTGGTTTTACCGACACCTCCTTTCTGATTTGCTATCGCGATAATTCGTGTCACCTGACCCACCTGAGCTATTTCTTGTTAGCTTTGCGTATGTTTTTCAGCTTTTTCTTGCCAATTCTATGAAATGTCTTACACCTTCTGACCCGGGAATGTCGATTTTCTGTGAATCGATGACCGTCCAGAATGACGGAAGATCCGCAATTTCCTCGCTCGGATACAATCCCTTCATCGCTATTAGTCGGGTATTCGGTCCTGCAACAGCATGGCAGCCTTCAACAAAATCTTTAAGTGAGGCAAATGCCCGGCTGACGACAATATCAACTTGATTGACACTTTGGTAGTTTTCGACACGAGTCGTCTGTACCTCAACGTTTTTTAGGCCCAGTTCTACACAGGCCTGAAACACAAAGCGCGTCTTTTTACCGTTACTATCCAATAACACAAAGTTAGTATCTGGCATGCAGATCGCCAAAGGGATTCCGGGCAACCCGGGCCCGGTGCCTACATCAAGGACTGTAAACGCGTTTGACTGGGTCTTTAACCGGAGATTCCTGAGTACGAGCAGCATACTCAAGCTGTCCAGCAGATGCCTGCCTAACATCTCTTTCGGATCGCGTACCGCTGTCAGATTAAAAGCTTTATTCCACTTGTTCAGAAGTGCCAAAAACTGAAGCAAGAGCAGACTTTGCTGCCCTGTTAAATCTGCACCGAGTTTGGCAGCGCCCTGAGCCAGGTCTGGCAACAACTTTGAAATATTCTGTTGTGTTTCTGACATATTAGGCTGATTTTTGTTCCCGCACAGCCTGGTGTTTTTTTAGATAAATCAATAACAAAGACACCGCGGCAGGTGTAATGCCCGGAATTCTGGAGGCCTTTGCGATTGACACCGGCTTTGCCTTCATCAGTTTCTGTTTTAACTCGTTGGACAGGCCGTCGATGTGCTGATAATCAAAATCCTCTGGGAATGCAGTGTTTTCCTGTCGTTTCAGCTTTTGTATATCTTCTTCCTGACGGTTGATATACCCCTGATACTTAAGTTGAATCTCAATCTGTTCAGACACAAGCGGATCTATTTCAGGCAGTTCGCCGGAGGTACCTTTCAAAGCAGCCTCCATTTGCAGGTAATTCACATTTGGCCTCGACAGCAGATC
>CALQJO020000072.1 GCA_943330915.2 Rhodoferax sp. OV413
GAGCATTCACTATGACGACCACCCGTCTGAATGACTTGGCCAGCTTGGCATTGACCTCACACAGTGCCAACAAACCGGACCTGTCCCAGTTTGAGACACCGGCTGTGCGCCACCTCGCATGGTTATGCCAGGCGGCTCAGCTGATACGTGATCCGTGTGTGTTTGCGCCCGAGGATTTTTTGCCAAAAGACTATTTGGCCACTCTGCAAACGTGGGACAAGCATCCCACTCTGGCGCCCGATATCCTGAACACACCGCCACACTACCGACTGGGCCACTATGTTGAGGCGCTCTACGCCTGCCTGTTAACAGACCTGCTTGGCTGGACACTGCTGGCCAGAAATCTGCCGGTGCGCGATGACGGCATCACGCTGGGTGAACTGGATTTTGTGGTGCAGAACCCATTAACCCGGCACGTTGAGCATCACGAAATCGCCATCAAGTTTTATCTGGGTTATCACGGCTCAGTCAGCCATCCGCCAGGCTGGTATGGCCCCAATCCACGCGACAGACTGGATATCAAAACCACGCGCATGCTGCAGCAACAACGCCAACGCGCCCTGCTGCCGGCATCGTTACGGGCACTGTCGGGTCTTGGCATTGCTGCTGCGCACATCAGTCGCGTGTTTATGCCAGGTTATCTGTTTTATCCGCTATCGCAGATGGATAACAATACCGCGCCCGCGCAGATTCCCTCTGTCTCAACACTGAGCAGCGTACCGGCCAGTCACCTGCGTGGGCATTGGATGTACCTTGACCGTATCGCCGAGACTGATACAACAAACTGGGTGCCCTTGATAAAACCGCACTGGCTGGGACCCTGGCTACAAAAAAACACACCTGATCCCTTTCAACGTCAGCAAACGCTCTCAGCGATCAAGCAGACGCAATCGCCCCGACTGTTCGCCAGGCTTGAGTACAACAGCGGCCGCCAGTTATGGTCAGAAAAACAACGGATATTTGTGGTGCCATCGCAGTGGCCTGGCGCACAATGAGCAACAACCAGCAGGAGAAGCAAGGTGACCAACGAGTCAATCATATCCATCAGCAATCTGAGCAAACGCTATCCGTCTGGTTTTCAGGCCTTAGACAACATTAACCTGACCATCAAACGCGGCGAAATTTTTGCACTACTGGGCCCCAACGGTGCCGGCAAAACCTCCTTGATCAGCATTCTGTGCGGCCTGGTCAATCCGGGCCCCGGTGAATTAAAAGTCGGTGGTCTTGATGTCATCAAAGACTACCGCGCGGTGCGCAAAATGATTGGACTGGTGCCGCAGGAGATCGCCATCAGCATGTTTGAAACCGTGTGGGCCACCGTGAACCTGACACGCGGTTTGTACGGCAAAAAGCCCGATGATGCGTATCTTGAAAAATTGCTGCGCAGTCTGTCGTTGTGGGAAAAAAAGGACAACAGGCTGATGACACTCTCTGGCGGCATGAAGCGCCGGGTGCTGATCGCCAAGGCGCTGTCACATCAACCGCAGATATTGTTTCTGGATGAGCCGACGGCGGGTGTGGATGTTGAGTTACGTCGCGACATGTGGAAGATGATCCGCGAACTCAGAAATGAAGGAGTGACCATCATTCTCACCACACACTACATTGAAGAAGCCGAAGACATGGCCGATCGTGTGGGTGTCATCAACAAAGGCCGCATCGTGCTGGTCGAAGAAAAAGCCGAACTGATGAAAAAACTGGGCAAACGTCAATTGGTGCTGGAACTGCCAGCACCGTTGTCTTCGCTGCCGCAAGGCATTCAGATAGAAGGTCTGGCGCTCAGTAGTGACGGCAACAAACTGACTTACTCCTACGATTCACACAATAGCTCCGGTGACATTGGCCAGGTGATACGCACACTCTATGAACACGGCATTGAGTTCCGTGATCTGCATACCTCGCAAAGCTCACTGGAAGACATTTTTGTCAGCCTGGTGTCGGCCAACGACGCACACACCGCGACTGCAACAGGAGAACGTCGATGAATTTCCAGGCGATCAAGGCAATCTACAAGTTTGAGTTAAACCGCACGCGCCGCACGTTGACACAAAGCATTGCCTCGCCGGTGCTGTCGACATCGTTGTACTTTATTGTGTTTGGCTCTGCCATTGGTTCACGCATGATGGACATCGATGGGGTCAGTTATGCCGCGTTTATCGTGCCAGGTCTGATTCTCATGACGGTGTTGGTTGAGAGCATCAACAACGCGGCGTTCAGTATTTACATGCCGCGCTTTAACGGCACGATTTATGAATTACTGGCGGCGCCAATGTCAGCATTTGAGATTGTTATTGCCTATGTCGGCGCAGCAGCGACAAAATCGGTGGTATTGGGATTGATCATTCTGCTCACCGCACGGCTGTTTGTGGATTTTTCGATTGTCTATCCGCTGTGGATGCTGGCCTTTCTGGTGTTGATCTCGATTACGTTCTGCCTCTTCGGCTTCATCCTTGGCGTGTGGGCCGACGGTTTTGAACGCTTGCAGGTGGTGCCCAGCATGGTGGTGATGCCACTGACATTTCTGGGCGGCAGCTTTTATTCCATCAGCATGTTGCCGGAAGTCTGGCAAACAGTCGCCCTGTTTAATCCGGTGGTGTATCTGGTAAACGGATTTCGCTGGAGCTTTTATGGAGTTTCCGATGTTAACGCCGCTTTGAGCCTGGGCATGATTGTGCTGTTTATGCTGATCTGCCTGACCGTGATCTGGTGGATATTCAAGACCGGCTACAAGATCAAGGTGTGAATCAGGCCGTTGTTGTCAGCACGCCAGAACGTACTGACAACAATTACTCCGCATACAACAGGCTGTATCCATACTCTTGTGCGCGCGTGACAGTCACCACCCCGGCGGGCACCATGCGCGCGTTGGGGATCAGGCCCGCTGCCAACTCAGCAAACACCTCGTCGGCCGTTGCGCCGGTTGATGAGGCAATGCCCATGGCGATCCTGCGGGTGGCGCGGCCGCAAATGGCAAACTGTACTCCCCGCGCCACGGATGAACCGATGCTGTGCCCGCCACTGGAGGGCCCCGCAGTGTTCAGTGAATTCTCGGTTGGGGCAGGATCTGCCGCGCGGTTTAAAAATGCACCGTACTTCGCCCAGATGCCGTCATCAAAACCAAAAGGCGTCGATAAGTGGCGTAAACACACAATCATGGCGTAGTCGGTTGCACTGCCTTCGTAGGACTCCTCGTGGGCGGTGAGTATGTTATTGGCATACCACAAAGCGCTGGCACCGCCAACGGGCGTTGATGAGTCAACAATCACCCGGTGACTGCCGGGCAGCTCATCCAGCCAGCTGTCCTGACTATGCCGCACCGGCTGGAACCCGGCCGGCTGAGCTGCCGCGTGTGCCGCAGGTTGCGCTGATACCTGACTGGCACTAACGGCCAGACCCGCTACCGCTGCGACCCCTATATTGCTTAACAGCGCACGACGCCCGACCGTTGTTGAATTTTCGTCTTTCATGGTTTTCTCCCGCTTGTTTTTGCTGATTTGAATTAACAGTACGTTAAACGGCCACCAGCTCGATATCGCTGTTTGCACCCATTTTTTTCAGAAAATATCCCTGCTTCTCGTTGATCAACAGCGTCAACCTGACACCTTGCGCGGCCATGTTTCTGGATTCGCGAATAAAAAAGTCGACGGCTGATTGATCAATATGCGTGGTGAATTGCAGATCAACGGTCAGGTTTTTGCCAACGTGACTGTGAAATTTTTCGGTCAGATGTGCCAGCGACGCATAAAACAACGCGCCTTTAACCTTCAGTAAAATCCCCGACTCAATCGGTTCAACGCTTAACTCGAGCTGGCTGATGCGCAACATAAACACACTGACCGACAGGAACACTGCGACAACAACGCCGGTGGCCAGCCCAAAAAACATAATGCTGATAAAGGTCGCCAGGTAAATCACCAGCTCGGCGCGCACCTGCGCGTAGTGTTTGATATCGCGCCACTTGATCATGTCGGCGCCAACAATAAACAAAGTCCCGGCCATGGCTGCCATGGGCATATAGGTGAGAATCGGCCCCAGAAAGGTAATCAGCACCAGCACAAAACCCGCCGAGGCGATGCCTGAGAAGGGCGTGGTTGCGCCCAGACTCTGATTAGCTTTGGTGCGGTTAAAACTGCCCGCCCCAGCAAAGCTGGAAAAAAACGGCGCCAGCAGATTGGCCAGACCCTGCGCATATACCTCTTTGTCCAGATTGATGTCCTGCTCGGTTTCCATTTTTAATTCGCGGACAATCACCAGCGATTGCGCCAGACCAATAAAGGCAATGGTGATGGCGTAGGGTATCAGCAGGGTGCTCATCATCAGGTATTCCATGTTGATGTTGGGCAGATGAAGCGGCAGCCACTCAATAGGCATGCGCCCCAGATACTCCAGTTCGGTCACCGGTTGTGGCCACACAAACGCCACCAGCAGACCACTCAGGTAACCCGTCGTCACCGCGATAATAATAAAGAACCGCGGCGAAAAACGCCGTCCTATGTAACCGCCCGCAATGGTGCACAAGCCAATAAACAAGCTGTACGGATTTACCAGGTCGCGGGCGTCACTGACAATCACGTAGATTTTTTCGTAAAAAAACGTGGTTTTGAATGTCGACAGATCCAGAATGCTGTCCAGTGACGCCATGATGATCAAAAAACCGGCACCCGCGGAAATACCGGAAATGGCCGCTGGCGACAGGTACTGAAAAATACGCGCCCCGCGCATCAGCCAGAACAGCAACTGAATGGCGCCCACCATCAGACACAACAGAAACACAAAATCGATATAGACCGGACTGCCACGACCCGCCAGCGGCAGCACTGCGGTGCCGATCAGAATGGCCACCGCAGTATTGGGACCACTCATCATCGATGAACTGCCAAACACGCTGCAAAACAGCGTCACAAAAATCGCGCAATACAATCCGTATTCAGGCTGCAGGCCTGCCAGGTACGCAAAGGTGATGCCTTGCGGAATAACCAGAATAGCACCCACCAATCCTGCAAAAATCTCCGTGCGCCAGTTGCCCAGACGATTTCTCCAGGCAAATGAGGGCGTCGCTTCTCTCAGATAGGTGCGGATCAATTTATCAGGTGTTCCAGAAGTTTGAGGAACTTGCTGTCCCTGGGGTCAGAGGGACGAATTTGCAGATTCAGATACGCCGACACATCAAGGGCCTGCTGATGGGTCAGTGACTTGCCGTTGCCCAGCGGCATATTGGCCCAGATGAACCCGGCAGCTTCACGGATATCATGCATGCCCGCGCCTTTATTGTAGGAGTTCAACCCCCACACCGGCGGCATGCCGGCAACACCCTCGCCCTGAGCGCCATGGCAACTGGCACACTGCTCCAGATAAACGGCGCGCCCGGTGGCGGGGTTGGGATCGTAGCCGGTGTCTGGCAGGGTCGGCACTCCCCTGCCTTCAGGCTCGGCGCCCATGATCTGCCCTTGTGACAAGTAACTGATGTAGGCTGAAATGGCGAGCACTTCCGGGGCATCCTCCGGCGGCATAATGCCGTCCAGGCTGTAGAGGAAACATTCACGGATACGCAAACCGATGCCATTACGTTTGCCATTTTTTGCACGCCACTTCGGATACATACCGGCCACATTCAACGGCAGCGCTTCCTGTTGAGTGCCGGCCTGCAGATGGCAGTTACTGCAATTGAGGCTGTTGCCGACGTAACGACTGGCATGGTTCTGGGTATCGGTGACAATTTCGTAGCCGTACACCACGTTGGAATAGTAGTCATCCAGGAAGGGTTCCTGCAGCAACTGCTGTATGGATGGCTGCCCCTGCTGAGCCAGTCCGATGCTGGGTACTAATATCAGCAGCGTCACAAGGCACAGTGGGCGAATGAGATCTAGAGCCAGCATCACAACTCCTGTGCGCGGTTACTGCGGTTTTTTGAGAAGCCCGATGTCTGCCAAGCGTTGTAGCAGGTAGTCATTGGCAGTGATGGCATGCGGATACTGGTTGGGCTTATCTGCGGTGATACAGCTTGGCAAGGTTTTAATCAGAAAATCCGGGTTGGGGTGCATAAAAAACGGGATGGAATAACGCGGTTTATCAACGGCAGAACCGACCGGATTGACCACCCGATGGGTGGTGGATGGCAACACATGATTGCTCAGGCGCTGCAGCATATCGCCGATATTGACCAGAATTGCGCTTTGTTGCGTGGTGACCGGCAGCCATGAACCATCGCGTCGCAGAATCTCCAGGCCCGCTTCATGCGAACCCACCAGCAAGGTAATCAGATTGATGTCCTCATGCTGACCGGCGCGGATTGAAGCAGTCGCACCAGGTCCTATCGGCGGGTAGTGAATGGGCCGCAGGATGGAATTGCCGTAATGCACTTTGTCCGCAAAGTAGTGTTGTGGTTGCCCCAGAAACAGGGCCAGCGCTTGCAACACACGCGTGCCCAGCGTTTGCAATTCGCTGTACAGCGCGTAGGTTGCGCGCTGGAAATCAGCCACTTCTGCCGGCCAGATATTCGGGTACAAACACTCATGAGGCGCAGGATCTGTGGTCTGCAGCCCCACATGCCAGAACTCCTTGAGATCCGGATGGCGGCTGTCTTTGGCCGTTTCGATACCAAATCCTGTGTAGCCACGCGCACCACCGCGTCCGGGCACATGGTATTGCTGCTTGATCGCTGTGGGTAAGGCAAAAAAGGCTTTGATCGCCGCGTAACAATCCTCAATGGTCTGTGTGCTGATACCGTGACCGCCGATGCTGCAAAAGCCAAATTCGGTATAGGCATTGCCGATCTCGGCCACAAATGCCTGGGTATCTTTCTCCAGACGACTGATATCCAGTTCAGGAACCTGCAAAGACATGGACGATGACCTCAGAGCAAGGAGAAAAAGAAACCGGCAATGGCCGCACTCATCAGGTTTGCCAATGTCGCAGCCAGCAGCGCCTTCATGCCGAGTTCGGCAATATCACTGCGCCGCCCCGGCGCCATGCCACCTAAGCCCCCCAGCAAAATGGCTACCGATGAAAAATTGGCAAAACCACACAGCGCAATGGTGACAATGATCTGCGTCTGCGCACTGAGCTGATCCTTGACGCTGACGTAATCCAGATAGGCCACAAACTCATTGATCACCAGTTTCTGGCCAATAAAACTGCCGGCCATTCTGGCTTCATCCCATGACACCCCCAACAGAAATGCCAGTGGCTGAAACAGGTAACCAAAAATCAGTTGCAGGGTGATGCCTTCCTGACCCAGCAAGCTGCCAAGTCCGCCGATAATGCCGTTCACCATGGCAATCAGGCCAACAAACGCCAGCACCATCGCACCCACATTCAAGGCCAGTTGCATACCACTCGACGCACCTGCCGCGGCCGCATCGATCACATTGGTATGCGCTTTTTCGTTGACGATTTCAGACAGATCATTTTTGGGGGTTTCTGTTTCCGGCAGCAACAGTTTTGCCATCAGAAAACCACCCGGCGCGGCCATAAAACTGGCGGCAATCAGGTACTTGAGTTCAACACCCATGCCGGCATAACCGGCCAGCACGGATCCGGCGATCGAGGACAAACCACCCACCATCACGGCAAACAATTCTGAACGTGTCATGGTGGGGATAAAGGGTCTGACAACCAATGGCGCTTCGGTCTGGCCCACAAAAATGTTGGCGGCGGCTGACATCGATTCCGGCCGGCTGGTACCTAACAGTTTTTGCAGACCACCGCCAATCACGCGGATGATCCAGCTCATGATGCCCAGATGGTACAGCACGGCAATCAGTGAGGAGAAAAACACAATCACCGCCAGCACATGCACCGCGAAGATAAATCCCTGCGAAAAATTACCAATCTCACCAAACACAAACACAATACCGTCGTTTGCAAAACTGATGACGTGAGACACAACCTGGGAGACCTGATACAACACCTGCTGCCCAAACGGCAGATAAATCACAAACGCGCCCAGGCTGACCTGCAATAAAAATGCAACACTCACCGTGCGCCAGTTAACGCGCGATCGGTTGCTGGACGCCGCGTATGCCACCGTCAACAGAAATAAAATCCCTACAAGTCCCATCATAAAGTGCAACCGTTTTGTTATCTGGCCGTGAGTTGGCGGATACTGGCTTTGATCATATCAATCGCAATCTGGTTCTGCCCGCCCCGGGTGACCACCAGATCCGCGTATTGCCTTGAGGGTTCGATAAACTCGAAATATGACGGCCGCACCGTGGTTTCATACTGTTCAATGACCGAATGCAAACTGCGCCCCCGGTCTTCGATATCACGCTTGATGCGTCTGAGCAGACAGATATCCAGCGGCGTGTCCATAAACACGCTGATATCAAAATTTTCACGCAGACGTTTGTCTGTCAGCAGCAAAATACCCTCGACCAGAATAACGCGGGCGGCCGACACATGAAGGGTCTTTTCCTGACGGGTATGCTGCTTGTAACTGTATTGCGGCATCTCGATGGCGCCGCCCTGTCGCAGCGTTTGCAGATGCGCGGCCAGCAGCGAATGCTCAAATGCTGAAGGGTGATCGTAGTTGGTGAGTACACGTTGGCTGAAAGGCAGGTGGCTTTGATCGCGGTAGTACGCGTCTTCCGACACAATGGCAATACGCTCGCTGCCCAGCTCCGCAACCAGTTCGTGATAAACCGTAGAGGCGAACAGGCTTTTGCCAGACGCAGACGCGCCTGCGATGGCGATGATGGTATTTCCACCCTCAGTTTTATTATTCAAACGTCGCACCTTTTGCACTGGCAGCCATCAGATGATTCGCCAGGCAGGTGCCACGGTAGTCTTGCCCATCAACAAAAAGCGGTTAAATCAGCACCGGGTTTGGATGGGGAAGCACGTTGATGGGCACAAACAGTCCGCGTCAGCGATCAAGTGCGCTGATTATGCCCCTGTTTAGCGCGCAGGGGCTAGCCCGCGGCGCCCTTTCTTGAGAAATCGACACAATCCCTGATCAGGCCGCTCGTGCCCCCAGATCCCTCAGGTTATGCACCGTTGCGCCATGCGGATTGAGATCGGAGTCAATGGATTGCTTTACGGCTGTCCAGAAGATCAACTGCAAATTGCCGCGGCGGTCTTCGGTAAGCGCAGAACAATTCTCCACCCAGTCGCCATCGTTGCAGTAGAGCGTGCCAGCCACTGTTGTCACTTCCGGGTGATGAATGTGTCCGCACACAATGCCATCCAGGCCGCGCTGGCGAGCATAGGCGCAGCCAATTTCGCGGTAGCGGGTGATTGCTTCAGACGCACCTCTGACGCGGCTCTTCAGAAAACCCGCCAGCGACCAGTAATCGTGGCCGCGCCAGACGCGATAGCGGTTGTACCAGCGATTCACAAACATCAGCGAGCGATACGCTTTGTCGCCGATCCAGGCATGCAGCGGACCAAAACAGACTTCCTGATCAAACTGGTCACCGTGCATCAGCAGCAATTTTTTGCCATTGGCCAGGGTGTGAATGTACTCGCGGTGGATTTCTATCGCACCCAGTGCCATGCCGTCATAACGCTGGGCGGGTTCATCATGATTGCCGGGCAGGTAGATCACACGTGTGCCCGCCGAGGGCATTTGCATAAACCGATGCAGAAGTTTGTTGTGACTGTCGGGCCAGCAGAACTGACGGCTCATGGCCCACATATCAATGATGTCGCCGATCAGATACAGCGTATCGATGCGACTGTGATCCAGAAAGTCCAGCAGAAACTCAGCTTTGCAATCTGCGTCACCGAGATGGATGTCTGACAAAAACACCGTGCGGTAGTGCGTTACCTTGGCCATCAGAATGCTCCTGAGTCTCATTTGATGGAATTGCAGTGTAAACAGGCTAAGTGACAGAGAGATAAAGGAAAATTGACATTTTGATGACACGCCAACCGCGGTGCCGTCATTATCGCAGGCAAAAAAAACCCGGCCATTGGCCGGGCTAAACCGTCTAACACTTAAGAGGGAACAACTTCCTTGCCCCTTCTACGATGCCTGTGCAGAAGTGGTTCAGTGTATCCACACGGTTGATTCAGGCCCAAAAACACCAGATCACAGGCCGCCTGAAACGCGATACTGTGGTCGAAACCCGGCGACATCGGCTGATACTGTGGATCATCGGCATTCTGCCCATCAACAATCACCGCCATGCGCTGCAGAGTTTCCATGACCTGCTCAGCACTGCACACGCCGTGAAGCAGCCAGTTGGCGATGTGCTGACTGGAAATGCGCAGCGTGGCACGATCTTCCATCAATCCGGTGCCACTGATATCCGGCACTTTGGAACAGCCGATGCCCTGATCAATCCAGCGCACCACGTAACCCAGCAGGCCCTGGGCATTGTTGTCCAGCTCCTGCTGTATCTGTTGTGCACTCCAGCTGTCCGGCTGCGCGACTGACAGACTCAGTAACTCAGAAACCGGCAACATCTCGTGCTGCACCAGTTCATGACGTACGGCGGCAACATCAACCCGGTGGTAGTGAATGGCATGCAGGGTTGCCGCGGTTGGCGAAGGTACCCAGGCGCAGCTGGCACCGGCCATCGGGTGGGCAATTTTTTCTCTCATCATCGCCGCCATCTCGTCAGGCATCGCCCACATGCCCTTGCCGATCTGTGCGCGCCCGGACAGTCCGCAGTCCAGCCCGATAGCCACATTGCGGTTTTCATAGGCGCGGATCCAGCGGCTGGCTTTTATGTCAGCTTTACGCACAAACGCACCGGCGTGCATGCTGGTATGAATCTCATCCCCGGTGCGATCCAGAAAACCGGTATTGATAAAAATCAGCCGTGAGCGAGCTTCAAAAATACAGGCTTTGAGGTTCAGCGAGGTTCTGCGTTCTTCGTCCATGATGCCGATTTTGAGGGTATCCGCGCGCAGACCGAGAATTTTTTCCACGGCAGCAAATACCTGGCAGGTGTACGCCACCTCCGCAGGTCCGTGCATTTTGGGTTTGACGATGTAAATACTGCCGGTGCGCGAATTGCGGCAGCCCGACGTTTTACGCAGATCATGCAGTGCTGCCGCGCTGGTCACCAAGGCATCCAGCAAGCCTTCGGGGATTTCTTGCCCATGTTCATCCAGCACGGCATCGCTGGTCATCAGATGTCCGACATTGCGCACCAGCATCAGGCTGCGCCCCGGCAACACCAGCGCCGCGCCATCCGTACCGGTGTATTCGCGGTCAGCCGCGAGCGTCCGTGTATGGTCGACACCGTCTTTTGTGAATACACAGTGCAGATCACCGCGCATCAGTCCAAGCCAGTTGCGGTAGACCGCGACTTTGTCAGCGGCATCAACGGCTGCCACCGAATCCTCACAATCCTGAATCGTGGTGAGTGCGGCTTCCAGCAGGATGTCGCGCACCCCCGCCCTGTCTTGTTGACCAATGACATGATGGGGGTCGATACAGATCTCCACGTGCAAACCATGGTGCACCAGCAACACACTTTCAGGTGCAGCGGCATCACCGCGATAGCCGACAGACTGCCCGGGGTCTGATAGCCCGGCGTTTGTTCCGTTGTCCAGTTCAACCTGAAGTTTGCCCGCGAGGATAAGGTAAGCGCGCACCTGAGCATGGGAAACCCCATGACTCAAGGGAAAAAACTCATCCAGAAAGTCCCGTCCACCGGCAATCACCTTGCTGCCACGGCGCGGGTCATAACCGGCAATTCGACTGTGCCCTGCATCGTCAGCAATGACATCGGTTCCGTACAGTGCATCATACAAACTGCCCCAACGCGCGTTGGCGGCGTTGAGCGCATATCGGGCGTTCATCACCGGTACCACCA
>CALQJO020000073.1 GCA_943330915.2 Rhodoferax sp. OV413
AGTGTCATCACACCGGAACTTTCGGTCATGCCATAACCTTCGTACAACGGCACCCCAATGGCGTGAAACCAGCGGATCAACTCCGGTGAAATCGGCGCAGCGCCGGTGGTGGCACGGCGAATTCGCGCCATACCAATCAGGTCTCGCACATTGCGCAGCACCAGCAGATCCCACAATTTGTATCGCAACTTTGTCAGCAGTGTTGGTTGTGCAGAAGCCTGAAATGCCATTCCGGCGCCAATCGCCTGATCAAATGCCCAGCGTCCGAAGCCGGTGGCGTCAGTTCGCATATTATTTAACGAGCTGTAGATTTTTTCCCATAGGCGCGGCACTGCGGTAAATGTGTGAGGTGACACCTCACGCAAATTATCAAACACTGTCTCCGGGCTTTCTGCAAAATTGACCGTACTGCCCTTATGTACGGGAATCTCCACCGATATCAGCCGCTCCAGAATATGACACAGCGGAAGGAAACACAGTTGTTCGTCCTGCTCAGTGACATCCAGCATGCCTTCCACAGACTTGATCTGAAACAGGATATTACGGTGCGAAATCATCGCACCTTTGGGCATACCGGTGGTGCCAGAGGTGTAAATCAGCATGCGGATATCATCTGGCTGGCATTTGGCGATTTCACTGCTGAAGCGCTGTTCAGCGTCAGCAGTGTCGCCCAGTGCATACAGCTCATCCAGAAACATCACCATGGGATCGTTAAAGTCGCGCAGACCGTCGCGCTCAAACACAATCACTTTACGCAGGCCCGGCACCCGCTCGCGGATCGCCAGATACTTGTCCAGCTGCTCATCATTTTCCACAAAAAAAAATGTCGAACCACTGTCATTAATCAGGTAGGCCAACTGTTCCGCGCTGTCAGTGGTGTAAATGCCGTTGCTGATGCCACCAGCACCACAAATGCCCAGATCGCAGTACAGCCATTCCTTGTTGTCCTCACTGAGGATGGAAGCTGCTTCTCCACGCTGTAATCCCAAGGTCAGCAAGGCGTTACCGACAGCTCGCGCACGCTGGTAATAATCCTGCCAGCTGTGACTCTGCCAGATGCCCAGGTGTTTTTCGCGGTGCGCGATGCGCGCGCCACGTGCCAGGCAGTTCTTGCGCCACAGCGCGATGAGCGTGTTGCAGCCGTCAATGTCTATCGGTTTGTTATCCACAGTGTTGCTCATATCAGCGCCAGGTCTTTTTGCGTTTCCAGCGTTTTTCGCCGCGGTCACCACTGCTGCCGTGACCCAGGTAGAACTCGCGGATATCTTCGGAATTGAGTAACTTTTCTGCGCTGCCGGCCATCACAATGCGGCCGATCTCCAGCACATAACCATAATCTGCAGCCTGCAGCGCCACCTGCGCATTCTGCTCAACCAGCAAAATGGTGACACCCTGCTCGCGGTTAAGGCGGCGCACAATGGTAAAAATTTCCTGCACCAGCAGCGGTGACAAACCCAGCGAGGGTTCATCAAGCAACATCAGCGTTGGGCGAGACATCAGGCCACGGCCAATAGACAACATCTGCTGCTGACCGCCCGACATGGTGCCGGCCGGCTGATTGCGCCGCTCGCGCAGGATGGGGAAATAGTCATAGACCATCTCGATGTCTTTGGCGATTTCAGCGCGGTCATTGCGCGTGTAGGCACCCATGGCCAGATTTTCTGCCACGGTCAGGAAAGGAAACACTTCCCTGCCCTCCGGCACATGCGCCAGCCCTTTTTTCACCAGTTCATCGGGTTCTTTGCCGTCGATGCGATCGCCGTGAAACAGAATCACACCTTTGTTGGGTGACAGCGCCCCGGACACGGTTTTCATCAGCGTCGTTTTGCCAGCACCGTTTGCACCCAGAATGGTGACAATTTGCCCCTGCGGCACTTCAATGGACACACCGCGCAGCGCCATCACCGGGCCGTAGAAGGTTTCCAGATTGCGGACTTCCAGCACGTTATTCATGGTTTTCCTGCCTGCCCAGATAGGCTTCAATCACTCGCGGGTCTGCCTGCACCTGCGCCGACGTGCCCAGCGCCAGCGCTTTACCTTCGGCAACCGCCAGCACCCGTGTTGATACGCGGGAGACCAGACTCATGTCATGTTCCACCATCAATACGGTCAGCCCCAGATCCTTTTGCATGTCCTCGATCCACCACGCCATGTCGATGGTTTCTTCCACACTGAGGCCAGAAGCCGGCTCATCGAGCAGGATCAATTTAGGTTCGGACGACAAAGCACGGGCGATCTCAACCAGCTTGCGAACACCGTAGGGCAATCCGGCGATGAGCTTGTCGCGGTAGGCCGCCAGCTCGAGAAAGTCGATCACCTCTTCAACAATGGGGCGGTCTTCCCGTTCGGCGCGGCGCACTTTGGGCAAAAACAGCATGTCCTCATACCAGCGCGTGCGCCGGCGCGAATGCCGTCCAATCAACAGGTTCTGCAGCACCGAGGAATGGTCAAACAATTCAATATTCTGAAAGGTACGGGCAATGCCAATGCCGGCAATATCGTGTGCCGGCAGGCGGGTGATATCACGACCGTCAAACACAATGCGACCGGACGTGGGTTCATACAGCCGGCTGATCAGATTAAAAATGGTAGATTTGCCCGCGCCGTTTGGGCCAACGATGGTGAACACCTCGCCGGGCTCCACGCTAAAGCTGATGTTGTCGACGGCTTTAACACCGCCAAAGTGGATGGACAATCCCTCAACCTGCAGCAGGCTCATCGCATACGCTCCGTTTTCAGGTAGGTACGGGTGCGGCGGAACATACCCTTGCGATACAGCGGAAACAGCTCCAGCCAGGTGCGCAGTCGTATCCAGATACCGTAAATACCGCGTGGCTCATAAATAATCATCAACAGGATGATCAGCGCAAACACGGCTGTATCCATGCCCGGGTAGGCGCCGAGATTAAACGGTGTGTTGGTATTGATAAACGAGCGTGCCATGGAAATAGTTTGTGGCAGCAGCACCACCACAAACGCGCCAAAAAAGGCGCCGTGCATGGAACCCAACCCGCCCACCACCACCTGTAGCAACAAGGTGATAGAAATCAGCACCAGAAAACTTTCGTAGTTCACCGCCTGTGCCTGATGCGCATACAAGGCACCGGCCAGCCCGGTAATGCCACAGGACAAGGCAAAGGACACGGTTTTGGCGCGCGGCACATTGACGCCCAGCGCGCGCGCGGACACCTCACTGTCACGCACCGCCAGAAACGAGCGGCCGGTTGGCGAACGCAGCAGATTGGCATACCCCAGAGTGACAATAATCAGCACCGTCAGACACAGGTAATAAAACGCTCTGGGCGTGCCGTAGCGGTCAATCATCAGTCCAAAAAACTCGATGGGCGGGGCAAACAAACCCGCGATACCGCCGGTGATTGGTGTCGCGACAATCGCAACATCTTCGATGATGATGCTCAACGCGAGGGTGGCGATTGCCAGATAAATGCCACTCATACGTCCCAGTGGCCGGGCGATCAATGCCCCTGCCAGCCCGGTAACGACGCCGCTGGCAATCAGTGCAGGTACAAACGGCCAACCGCGTAGCATCAGTGCCAGATGCGAAAATGCACCAATGGCCATAAAAGCCGCATGGCCAAGGCTAACCTGACCGGTATGGCCGGCAATCAACATCAGGCCCAGCCCGGCCAGCGACCAGATCAGCACAGAGGTTAACTCGCCCACGTAATACGCACTGATCACCCAGGGCATGACCAGCGCCGCCAGCAACAGCACCGCGTACTTGAGCAGATGAACGCGGTCTTCAAACAGGTTGATATCGTTGTCGTAGCTGTTTTTAAAGATAACTCGCATGGGCTACACCTTCTTCTGCTTGATCTGGGCGAACAGCCCGCCCGGACGCAGGACCAGCACCATCAGCATCAGGGCATACGGGGCGATGGGGCCAAAACCGGAGGGCAGATAACGCGACGCAAACGGCTCTACCACGCCCACCAGCAAGCCACCCGCCAGCGCACCAGGCAATGAGCCCAGTCCGCCAATCACTGCGGCAGCAAAGGCTTTGATACCAAAAATCAGGCCGGTCGACGGCTCAATCGCACCCTTGGCGGCAAACAACACACCGGCAATGGCGGCCACCACACCGGACAGGGCCCACACTATGGCATTAACGCGTTTAACCGGTATGCCCATGTAGTAGGCCGCCATTTGATTCTGGCTGCAGGCCTGCATGGCAACGCCCAAACGGGTACGGGCAAAAAAGAAGTAAAGGCTTGTGGTCAACAGCACGGTCGCCACAATAATCACAGCGTCCACCATGGGGATGGTCAAATCACCCAGCTCCAGAATGCGGCCAGCAAACGGTGACTCCAGCGAGATCGGGTCGTAACCCCAGGTGACGCCGGCAAAAAAGCGCAGCAAAAACCCCAGCGCGATGGTCAGTATCACCATGGCAAACTGTGGTTGTCCAAAGATACCGCGCAGCACCAGTCGGTCCAGCAGGTAGCCGAATATCCCCATCACCACGGCGGCCGCGATCAGACCGGCCAGAAACGGCATGTCCATGTAGTTGCTGTTTATAACGGTAATACCGAGAAAGGCGCCCAGCATCAGCATGTCACCCTGGGCAAAGTTGACGGCTTCGGTAGCCTTGTAGATCAGCACAAAACCCAGCGCCAACAATCCGTAGATACAACCGTTGGCGATACCACTGATCAGCAGTTGAAGAATATCCATGAAGTCCTGTTTTATTGATGCGTTATGAGAACCGACAAGCTGACCGAGTTTTCTACGAAATTCGTTCCACTGTCAATAACCTTACCTCACTTGGTGGATGGTTTACTTTTGCGCTCATGTATACTGCCTGCAAAACAAAAACACACAGGAGATCGTTATGTCCGCTTTACACCGCTCATCCGCTACCCGCTTCGTTAAACGCTACTCAGCTCTTGCTTCCCTGATTGTCTGCTTGTTGCCTGTTTCGGTCAGTGCCCAAACCAACCGCTTCGACGAATCGCGTCTTGAGCGAATTGATGAGGTTTTGCAGGGGTATGTGGACCGTGGCGAACTGGCAGGCGCGGTCGCGTTGGTGCAGCAGAATGGCCGCACCGTTTATGAACATGCGGTAGGCTGGGCTGACAAAGAAGC
The DNA here is from genome assembly GCA_943330915.2 of Rhodoferax sp. OV413. GTDB lineage: Bacteria > Pseudomonadota > Gammaproteobacteria > Pseudomonadales > Pseudohongiellaceae > Pseudohongiella. Next base: position 5,107 of record CALQJO020000073.1, read on the forward strand.
CGGCCAGGCTATGACTATCGACAGCATGTTCCGGATTGCCTCGCAGACTAAGGCACTAACCAGCGTGTTGATTCTGCAGTTGATGGAAGAAGGCAAACTCAATCTGAGCGATCCGGTCAGCCGCTTTATCCCCGCCTACGCATCTACCACAGTTGCCATGCGTGAGGGCGATGAAGTCACCATTGTGCCCGCGCAGCGACAGATCACGGTTCAGGATCTGCTGACTCACAGCGCAGGCATTTCTTATGGCACGCAGCCGCATATCGCTGAACTGTACCGCGCGCAAGGCCTTGGACCGGCTGCCGGTAACGGCTGGTATACCGCCGATAAAGATGAGCCGGTGTGCACAACCATGGAACGGCTGGCAACCCTGCCCTTTGTCAGCCAACCCGGAGCGGCGTGGGTCTACGGATACAACACAGATGTGCTGGGCTGTATTGCGGAACGCGCCACGGGCGAACCGCTGGATGCGTTGATCCGTACCCGAATCACCGAGCCGCTTGGCATGAACGACACGCACTTTTTTGTACCGGAGGACAAACGCGCACGCGTGGTGACAGTGTACGCCAGCGATGCCAACGGTCAGGCGGTGCGCGCACCGGAGGGTGCCATAGGCCAAGGCAGTTACATCGACGGACCGCGCCGCAATTTTGCTGGTGGTGCAGGGCTGATTTCAACGGTGGGCGATTATGCGCGTTTTCTGGAAATGATCCGCCGCGGTGGTGAAGCATTTGGCGAGAAGATCCTGTCGCCGCGCGCCGTGGCATTAATGAGCACCAATCTGGTTGGTGACCTGCGCGGTAACAACGGTCGCGGTTTTGGTCTGGGTTTTGAAACCACTGACCGCTTTGGTGCCAACGGCATGGAATCGTCCGGCTCTTATGGCTGGGGCGGCGCTTACGGCTCCATCTATCGCATCGACCCGGTTGCCAACATCAGCATCCTGCTGATGGTTAATCAGTTGCCACTGACCAACGACATACGCATCAAGTATCCCACTATGGTTTACCAGGCTCTGGAGTAATTCGGGCCTGGCATAAAAAAAGGGGACCGAGCTATCCACGATAGCTCCGTCCCCTTTTTTACATTTCTTTCTTTAAGCTGTCAGCAGTTTGGTTACCAGATTATCCATCAGAGGCATCTTGAAACCATTCTGGTTCAGCGGACTGGCGCCCTGGCTGGCCATACCTGCAACCAGCGTTGCAGTTGCTTCGTTGCGTGGTTGACCCTGAATGGCACGCTCGACTGAGGTCAGGCGACGTGGTGTGCACTGGACAGCGCCACAGACAATGCTTGACTCAACGATGTTGCCGCCTTCAATACGCAGAGCACCTGCGATACTGACCAACGCAAAATCCCACACGTTACGATCGGCAACTTTTTCGTGGTAGAACTCAGCATTTGCCCATTTGGCAGGAATACGCACAGCGGTCAGGATTTCCCCCTCACGCAGGACCGTTGTTTTGACGATATTGATCTGCGGCCCAACAAAAAAGCTCTCTGCAGGCACTACACGAGTGCCATTTGCACTGGTGATGACCATTTGAGCTTCCAGTGCCACCAGCGCAGGGCCGGTGTCACTTGGTGTCACTGCGACGCAGCGACTGGCTTCGAAAATCGCGTGCTCACGGTTCTGAGCTTCTGGTGTATCGGCGTAGCAGAGGTTGCCACCGGCACGGTAGCAATCCAGACCGCGACGGTAGTACCAGCAACGCACGTCCTGTACCAGGTTGCCACCCACAGTACCGGCATTGCGGATCTGCGGACTGGCAACAACGGATGCCGCCTTGCTGAGCAGAGAATAACGCTCGTTTACTATCGGGTTAGTTGCGAGTTCGGTGAGAGTTGTCAGCGCACCGATTTCGATGCCGTCCTCAGTCTCGCGGATACCACGCAACGATTCGATACCGTTCAGATCGATCAACGCTTCAGGACGCTTGGCGCGATCCTTGATCCATCCGTAGGTATCCTGACCTCCACCAACTAGCCATCCGCGTTCAGCCAGACGGGCAGCCAGCGCCAGTGCATCGTCGATCTGCACCGGCTGGTAGAGCTCCATATCGGGCATATTGTCATAACCTGCCATAGTCTAACCCTCAGAATGTATTTGTTTTTAGGTTGCCGGTGTTGAAATGATCAACCTGCGCGACATGATTGATAATCATATCTGCGGTGACCGGAGCACGGCCAAACTGATGTCCGTCCAGTGCGTCAGAGATCGCACTGGCCAGTGCCGCACAGGCACAACCCTGACTTGGTTCACCGACACCGCGAGAGCCGACTGGGCTCTGTGGATCTGGAATGTTGGTCGCACCATGCTGAGTTGTCATCGGCACATCCAGATAGGTTGGAATCTTGGCCTGATAAAGTCCTACGTTAGCCGGCAAACCATTTTGAGGGTCATATACCAGACGCTCATAACCTGCCAGACCCACACCCCAGACTCCGCCGCCACGCATACTCTGGCTGAAGCCCATCGGGTGAACAATCGTGCCGCAGTCCGCAACGCAGGCGTAGTCGATAATGTCGTACTTGCCAGTCAAGGTATCCAGCTCGATCTGCATAAAACCGACTGTCATTGACGGCACAGTGCCGGTATGACGGGTGTCTTTGCCGACGCCGATCAGGCCTGTGCCAGCCAGACCCTGCACAGAACGGGCAGTGATCGCATTCAGATCTTCCGGATAAGTCTGGCCGCTGTACTCGCCGCCCAGCTCAACCGCACGTTGAGCCGCCTGAGCGTAGGTCAGACCCTGAGTCGGGTCACTGATACGGAACACGCGTTGACCGTCGATATCGTACTCAGCCGCTTCACCACCCAGATCAGTGGCCGCAATCTGCTTGAGCTTGCGAACCGCATCCAGTGCAGCGATGTTATTGGTACGCACTTCGGTAAACATGGTGTTACTGCCTGCCTGGAAGGTACTCCATGGCAGATGCAGATCGCTGTTACCACGCACGATCTCGCAGTTTTCCCACTCAACTTTCAACACTTCAGCAGCAGCGCGTACAACGGCCGCGTACGAGTACGTTCCGAGGTTGCCTACTCCGGTGTGCAGATAGAGTTTGCCGTCAGTACCAATACGACACAGACCGTCATAACCGCTGGCGCCAGCAGAGTGATAACCCATGCCTACGCCGATACCGGTGACTTTGGTGCCATTACGGCGACCGGAAAGCTGGCTACGCTCCTGCCAGTTAAACATTTCAGCACCCTGCGCAATCGCCTGCGGAAACCAAGATCCGGTCAATTCGCCTCGCTGCGGTCCGATGGTGCCTGTGCTGTCTGGAGCGTTCTGAATCTTGACCTGAACCCGATCCAGACCTGCCTGCTTGATAGCTTTGTCGTATATCGGAGACAGAGCCGTCGCCATTTCGTTTTCGCCCGGGCCACGCTGGGCAGCACGGGGAGCGGTATTGGTGTACAGGGAGATACCACGGAAACGCATGGCAGCAGGCTGCAGCATAAGAGACACAAAGTTGGCCGCACCGGGACCGCTGGCACCACCACCTGAACCGGCGTCGCCGATCACGATCATGTCGATCGCGCCCACATCACCGTTGGCTTTCAGGCCCAACTTCATCCAGCCCTGCATACCGGCACGAGCGTGCCCTATGTAAAATTCTTCTTCGCGGGTGATACGCAGCTGCACAGGACGATTAACCTTGCGTGCCAGATGACCGGTTACCGCCATAATGGGGTATGGGAAAATCTTGCCGCCGAAGCCACCACCGGTGTTTTCGTTGATGAACACCAGGTTGGCTGGGTCAACGCCCAGCATGTTTGCCAGCGCAGGGATACCAATGGTGTGACTCTGGAGTGAGCCGTAGAAGAAACAACGGCCATTTTCCCAGTAAGCCATACCAGTGCGCGATTCCAGCGCGTGGTGCGACTGACCGATGGTCACAAAGGGCTCTTCAACAATCGAGGTGCACTGTGCAAATTCAGCATCCAGTTCACCAAACACCCACTCCGCGCCCCAAGGCACATTCGGACCTGGATCACGGCCAGCGCGGAACGCATTGATTGCATCGCGTGGCCATTTGATTTCCTGCACGTCAGTACCGGACTGAGTAGTACCTGCCGCCGCTGCACCACCGGTACGGACCAGTGTGTTGCCTTTCGGGTAGGGGTTTGGACCACCCTCAACCAGTGTATCGAGCGGATCGACCACAAATGGACGACGCTCAAAATCGATTCGGATTTTTTCAAGGGCGTTTTCAGCGATCTGTTCAGTTACCGCAGCAATTGCCAGAATCGGCTGGCCCAGATAAGTGATCTCGTCAGAGGCCAATGATGGGTTAGCAGGTGCAGCTGGTTGCGGCAGGTCTTCTGTGGTCAGGATTCCAACCACGCCTTCCATTGCCAGTGCTTCTGAGTAGTCAATGCTGACAATACGGCCGGCGGGCAGCGGACTGGTCAACAGTCGTGCGAACACCATACCTTCTTTTTTGAAATCTTCAGCGTAACGCGCTTCGCCGGTGACTTTGCCTTCGATATCCGGTGGAGTGAAGTCCTTGCCAATTAGTTTATATGTCATGACAGTTGCCCCGAGGCGCGCATCACGCCGTTCAGATAGTGATCGTAAGCACCGCAGCGACACAGATTACCGGACAGCGCCTGGCGTGCCTCGTCGCGAGTCGGTCGTGGATTGGTCTTCAGCAGCGCCACCGCAGACATGATCTGACCGGGGGTGCAGAAACCGCACTGTGGGCTCAGTTCAGCAATAAACGCCGCCTGTACCGCGTGCAGCGTGCCATCTTCGGCACGAAGGCCTTCAACGGTCATTACTGCCTTGTCCTTAACCGAGTGGGTCAAAGTAGAGCAGGCGTAATGGGTAACATCACTGATGGTCACGGTGCAGGAGCCGCATTCGCCGCGGTTGCAACCAATTTTGGTGCCCGTCAGGCCCAGTTTGTAGCGCAGCGTATATGCCAGAGTTTCCTGAGGCATAACATCAACACGGCGGGTCCGGCCATTGATGTTCAGGGAAACGAGGCGCTCAACGGCACCTGCCTGCCTGGTTTGAGCCGACGTGAGGTAAAACCCGGCGCCGGTTGACAGAGCGGCACCTGAGAATATGACGCTCTTGATGAATCGTCTGCGAGTTAGTCTTGGGGTCACGGAAGATTTCTCCACTACTGATTTTTGTGGTTATCGGAGGTACAAGCCCTTCAACGCTGAAGGCTATGCTTTGTTGGCAAAATGTTCAAGTCGTAAGGCTAAAAAGTCACAATTGGTTGATTAATTTTTTACTCATCCGGGGAATATGCCGACTGATCCTGCGCAGGGATTACAGACGCTCTCATCAGTAAAGTCATCAGCGCAGCGGTATCCGCCTGCCCCATGTGCGCGGCAAATTCGCGCTGAGCCTGTCTCCACATCGGCATGCCTTTGTGCAGCACGGCCGCCCCTTCAGCGGTGATGCTGACAGCGCGGGTGCGATGCCAGCCCTCCTCGGCGACTGCGATCAGCCCCTGTTTTTTGAGCGGACTCAGATTGCGACTCATGGATGTGCGATCAAGATCCATTTTGCCGGCGAGTTCAGTAATCGATAACGGACCCGAGCTAGCGAGGATAAACAACAGACTGAATTGGTTTGGCTGCAGACCACAGCCTTTCATCACAGCCGAATACTGTCGGCTGACCGCGCGCGCTGCACTGCGAAGGAAAAACAGATTACAGGGACCATCGTCGGGTGCCTGGAGCAAATCCGATGGCTGTTTTTCTCTAATGGTCATTATCAACGCCTTTCAGAATGAGCCGGTATTGTAGTGCAAACCCTCTTGCGCACAACACCGTCAGGCCATCGCAGTGTGAGGCGTCACAAAAAGACACATGTCGTGTATATACACGTTGAGGGCTACGCTGTAGCTTTTAACTCAACAAGAATACAAAGTACATCGAGGAGAAACGTATGCCCAGCGTAAAGCGTTTGATGGCCAGAACTACTGCATTTTGTCTGTCTTGTGCCATTTCGGGTGTTCTGGCCCAAGCGCCTGACACTGATTCTACGGTCAGTTACGACGCCGAATTCTTCAATGAGTTCGGCGCACTGACGGTCAACGATA
>CALQJO020000074.1 GCA_943330915.2 Rhodoferax sp. OV413
GATTTACGCTGGTGCACTCGGCGTTGATATCGAAAATCTGTTGGTCAGTCAGCCCGATACCGGAGAGCAGGCGCTGGAAATCTGCGACATGATTGTGCGCTCCGGCGCTGTCGATGTGGTTGTTATCGACTCAGTGGCTGCCCTGACGCCCAAGGCGGAAATTGAAGGTGAAATGGGTGACAGTCACATGGGGCTGCAAGCGCGTCTGATGTCACAAGCCTTGCGCAAAATGACCGGCAACATCAAAAATTCAAACACGCTGGTGATCTTTATTAACCAGATCCGTATGAAAATCGGCGTGATGTTTGGCTCGCCTGAGACCACGACCGGCGGTAATGCATTGAAGTTCTATGCATCAGTTCGTCTGGATATCCGCCGTATCGGTTCAATCAAAGAAGGCGATGAAGTGGTTGGCAACGAAACGCGGGTAAAAGTTGTCAAGAATAAAGTGGCTCCGCCGTTCCGTCAGACTGAATTCCAGATTTATTACGGTAAGGGTATTTACCGGATGGGTGAGGTCATCGACCTGGGTGTCAAACTGAATCTGATTGACAAGTCAGGAGCATGGTATGCCTACCGTGGTGACAAGATAGGGCAAGGCAAAAAGAACGTAGCAACGTATCTTGAAGAACATCCGGCGCTAGCTCAGGAAATTGAGGAGCAAATCAGAAGTCAGTTACTGGGTGGAAATGCGTTACTGAGCGCCGGTTCCGATGATAACGAACCTATGGAAGCTGAGATGGAGTAATTTGGTCACATGGGTGGGGAGCAGGAGCGAGCTTTTTGTTTGAATGCCCGTCGTCGGGCAATGGACTTGCTGGCCCGGCGTGAGCACTCTCGCCGGGAGCTCTTTGGAAAGCTGAGAACCCGACTGAAAACAGCATCAGTTGTCCCATCTGAACTAACCCAATCTGAACTGACCCCATCTGAAACAACCCCAACTGAAGAGCCCAACACGGGCGATGATCTGGCAGACGTCTCTACGAACACAGATGAGCTCATAAACCGGGTATTGGATCAGTTGGAGAGAGACGGACTCCTCAGTGATGCGCGGTATGTTGAGTCCTACGTCAGCGCTCGTAGAAACAAGGGATTTGGGCCCATGTACATTCGCCATCAATTGAGAGGCCGCGATGTTGATGAGCAAGGCATGGCGCTAGTTGCTGATGTCTCAGAAGCGCAGTGGCTGGATGCTTTGCTACTGTTGTTGAGAAAGCGTTTGTCATCAAATTGTTTTCCTCAGCGTGCCAGTAAGGAGTATCTGAAGCTGCAACGCTTTGTTTTATCGCGGGGTTATGCAATGTCGCAGTGGTTGCAAGCAGAGAAACTGTATAAATCTGAATCACAGGATTTCCACTGATTTTATGCCAGGCAAGGCAATCAGTGCGGCGAGCCCAATTCATCGCCTCTAAACCGCCTGCCCGGTTTGGTCTTAGTCCCGTGTTGCTTCGTTCATGACAGGTTGTTATTGAGATGGATTCTGCCTATCTTATGGCGAACTTTCAGCTTGTGCCGGGCGTTGAATGTCAAAGATCAGTCAACTTAATAAATTGCCCTCCCTTCGTCTGCCGGTCAGCAGCATCCGTTCCAGACTCATTTTGTTTTTGCTGTTTCTGCTGCTTCCGGTGTTGGGCACAACGTACACGTTTGTCAGCCGCGAAAATGCCCGTTATACAGACCAGACCATTGAAACCTACCTCGGTATCGGTGCCGAAGTATTTGACTTTAGCCGTACTGAGCACATCAAAACGCTGTTGACATTAAGTAGTGCGCTTACGCGTGACTGGGCGTTCCGTAATGCCTTTGGTGCTGCAGATCCTGCCACTATTGAAAATGCAGCGCAAAACCTGCTGTCCCGCTCTTATGAGGCAGCAGATGTGATGTTGATCTCAGACCTGGAGGGGCGTGTGATAGCGGATACCGCGGCTCAAGGATTTACTGTGCTCAATTCAACCTGGGCAAGTCTAATGGAAAGAGCGGCGGCAAGTACTGATGGAGTTGCTGAAGCAGTGTTGACGATCAACGGCACGCCATATCAGGTCATTGTCATCCCATTATTGTTGCCGGCACCTGTTGCCTGGATATTTGCGGGGTTTCCACTGGATGGCAGATTTGTTGCCAGCATCAAGCAGAGTTCAGCCTCAGATGTGTCTGTGCTTCGCTACCAAGGCCTTGATTATCCGGATCCGTCCGATAACAGTTCGTTTCATGCAGCGCAGTTAAGCGATTCAGTTCAAGGACAAGTGGTTGCATCGACTCTGACCGAGGATGATGCGCGCCTGACCCTGGCTGGGGTTAACCCTTTGCAGTTTGCGCCCTCTCAGCGCATCCGATTGCAGGAGGCGGATTATGGGACACTTGTCAGGCCATTGTCCGCAGATCCGGCCAATGGCGAGCTGATCATTGCTGTAATCCAGCGCTCTTATAGTGAGAATCAGGTCAATCTCGCTCAGTTGCAGGACCGTCTGTTCTCCTTCTCCATGCTGGTAATCAGTTTAAGTTTGCTGGCGGTAGTATTGTTGGCCAGAACATTTACCCGTCCAATACTAGCGCTTGCCCAACGTGTCAGGCTTATAGAGCAGGGTGACTACTCGGCAGTCACACGTTTGTACTCAACATCAGGCAGTGATGAATTGACGCAGTTGGATCAATCGGTCAGCGCAATGGCCAGAGGTCTTGCTGAACGCGAGCATATTCACAACCTGCTGGGAAAGGTGGTTTCGCCGGAGATCGCCGCGGAGTTGATGGGGGGGCACATCGAGCTAGGGGGTGAGGAGCGCATCGTCAGCGTGCTGTTTGCCGATATCAGAGGGTTTACGACACTCAGTGAGCAACAAACACCCTCACAAACACTGCACATGCTGAACCAGTGCTTTGAAAAGATCTGTTTTGCAATTGAGTCCAGCGGCGGGGTTGTTGACAAGTTCAATGGCGATTCGGTGATGGCACTGTTTGGCGCGCCTGTTGCTCATATCGATGATGCCAACAGGGCTATGCAGGCACTGCTTAGTATCGAGAGCGCTGTGCGGGAATTGTCTGAAAATCCGGCATTGCCCACAGCAGGCCTGTCTATCGGACTTGGGATACATACGGGGCTGGTGGTCGCTGGCAATATGGGATCAAAGAACCGTATGAACTACACGGTGATTGGCGATTCCGTAAATCTGGCATCAAGGCTGGAGAGTTTGACCCGCCTGTATGGTGTCTCCAATCTTGTCAGCGAAGCCAGTATTCATGCCTTAGGCACCGATGCGGCCAAATACCAATGGCTGGATCTGGATTTTGTTCATGTGAAAGGTAAACGAGAACCGGTCAGGATTTTCACCATGATGGGCATCACAGGAAGCTTGTCGCCAGAAAAACTTGCTCAGGCCGAATTGTTCCGGCGTATGCGACTGCTTTACGAGCGAGCTGAGTGGGATGCTGCGCTGGACGTTTTACAGCGGTTGAACGGGCATACTCCGAACACGCTGTTTGAGATGTATCGCGACAGGATACAGACCTTGAGACGCAAAACACAGCCAGGTTGGGACGGCATTTTTAATCTTGAAAATAAGTAACAAAAATATCTTAACTTACTGTTTTATATAAATAAGGCATCCTGATGAGCGTGGTGAATGCGACTGATATGGCGGTTGGGCCAGTCGCTGCTTTTAATTGCCTTCTTGCTGATCCGGTAAAGGATATGAATGTGAGTATACTGCGCGACTATATGCTGGCACCGATGCATGGAATCAGTAATGCCGAAGAGGGCAACTCGCGCATCCGTTATGTTGAAGGCACCCGGGCATTAACTGAACTCAGTACTCTGATTGAGCAAGGCGCTTTCAAGGAGGTCATTGTGCAGATTCCACCATCGGTTAAACGTATACTGGACATCACAGATCTTGGTAGAACCATGCCAGAGGAATCATTTTTGATGATCACAGAATCAAATCCGCAGCTGATTTTATCAGCGCTGCGCTGACCCGTGACAAGTGAGCACAGTCGGGTGAACTTCTCAAAACAGGCAATGCAGGATGCACAACAAATTGCCTTGATCAATCCGACCAAATTTTTAGGCAATCTGCTGCTGGCCGGTGGGCTAATACAGCAATTGAGTGACTGGTGTATCCGGCACGATAAACAGCTATTGATTGTGCTTGATGAGGGATTTGAAGAGCTTTTTTCAGGTGCATTTCCTGCAGCGCAATTTGTGTTTTATCCACGCAAAGCGCTATTGCCCGGTTCACCAATCTGGGCTGCGTTGCGAGCATGGCTTAAGTGCATTCGGCAGATTCGCGCATTTAATGCTGATGTTGCTTTTAATATCGAGGAAGACTCGGTTAGCCACCGGTTGACGCATTTTTCGGGTGCGCGCTGGAAAATAAGCAGCACAACTCATCGTTATCACTTCGGGTTTAATGAGGTGATGGACGTAGTCCGTAGCCATAGACCCGCCTCTGAACAATCAATCTGGTACAGCTTTGCTGACGTGATTTCCTCCTTGGGAGTGCCGGTGCTGGGCGTACCCGCGTATGTGCGGTTACATCTGGATAGCCCCGATGCGGATCGGATGTCCCGCTTTCAACGTCTGGGGCTGAGCGCTCGCCATCCGCTGTTACTGATGCATGCAGGTGCCAGTAAATCCTACAAACAATGGCCGGTTGCGCATTTTAGCGATGTCGCCCACAGAGCCATTGAATCAGGCTATCAGGTCGTACTGATTGGCGCCGGGGCCCGTGATCAACAGGTAAATTTGCAGATTGGCACAGAGGTGCGCAGGCGTTTCCATTTGCGTAATGGGGATGAATCGGCTGTTTGCATCGACTTGTGTAATCAGTTGTCTCTTCTTGATCTGGCCAGCCTGATGTTGATAAGTCATCAAATACTGGGAAACGACAGTGGTCCTTCTCACTTGGCCTCGGCACTTGGCCTGAGCGGTGTGGTAATCTTCGGCCCCACTGATCTGGCGATATGGCGGCCACTGGGCGAACAGACGGCGGTCATAGACAGCAAAAGCAGTTGTGAAGCCTCGTGTACGCGGCACCACTGCCGGTTAAACTACCGATGTCTGAGCGACATCACACCGCAGCGGGTCATCGAGCAAATGAACCTCGCGGAGGAAAGTACCAAAGGGAAGCCTTTATGAATAACAAACAGTCTTCGCAGGCTCTGCGTATTCTGGTCACTGGCGGCGCCGGATTTATAGGGTCAGCGGTCGTTCGCCACATTATCCGGGATACGGCTGATCACGTGCTTAATCTGGACAAGCTGACTTACGCGGGTAACACGGAGTCTTTGCTGGAGGTCAGTGATGATCCCCGCTATCGGTTTGTGCAGGCAGATATCTGCGACCGGGGCGCGCTGGATGCCATATTGGCGGATTTCAAACCTCAGGCAGTGATGCATCTGGCCGCCGAAAGCCATGTGGATCGTTCAATTGACGGGCCCGCGGCGTTTATTGAAACCAACATTGTTGGAACCTATACCTTGCTGCAGGCGGTGCGTGCTTATTGGGAAACGCTGACGTCATTGGACAAAGACGTGTTCCGCTTCCATCACATCTCTACCGATGAGGTGTATGGTGACTTGCATGGGCCGGAGGATCTGTTCACTGAAACGACACCTTACGCGCCCAGTTCTCCCTACTCAGCCAGCAAGGCGAGCTCTGATCACCTGGTCAGAGCGTGGCGTCGCACCTATGGACTGCCTTGTATTGTCACCAATTGCTCGAACAACTATGGACCATTTCATTTTCCTGAAAAACTGATCCCTCATGTGATTCTGAAGGCTATTCATGGTGAACCTTTGCCTGTATACGGCGATGGCCGACAAATCCGTGACTGGTTGTATGTTGAGGATCATGCAAGAGCGTTATACCGCGTTCTCCGGGAAGGAAGCGTGGGCGAGACTTACAACATAGGTGGCCACAACGAAAAGCAGAATGTCGATGTTGTTAAGGCAATTTGTGCATTGCTGGATGAGTTGCACCCGCAATCACCCGTGACTCCGCATGCGCAGTTAATCACCTTTGTAAAGGACAGGCCTGGTCACGATCTCCGTTATGCCATTGATGCCGGAAAAATTGAGCGTGAGCTGGGCTGGGTGCCGGAAGAGAGTTTCGAGACGGGGCTGCGCAAGACGGTGCAGTGGTATCTGGACAATCGTCATTGGTGGCAACGTGTGCTGAGTGGAGAATACACTCTGCAGCGCCTTGGTGCCTGACTTCAAGTATAATCGCGCGCTTTGACGAACATCGCGGCAGCCTTTGCTGCTGCGCAACACGGTCAGCAAGACGTCATTCAATCGGTTAATGCAATCAGGGGAATTAACGGCATGATTTATCAAGGCACTGCCATTCAGGTCAGTAAAGGTTCATCCGGCATCGCACGTCTGGTGTTTGATCTGCCCGGCTCCGTGGTCAATGTTTTTAATAACCTGATGTTGCAGGAGTTATCAGAGGCAATTGCCGCGGTGGCGGCCAGTGATGCCCGGGCTCTGGTGTGTACCAGTGCCAAGTCCAGTTTTCTGGTGGGTGCAGATATCAAGGAGTTTACAGAAAAATTCAAACTCAGCGAGCAACAATTACTGGACTGGGCCGCCCGCACCAACGCCATTTTTAATGCCATAGAAGATCTTGGCATTCCTACCGTCACAGCAATCAACGGCATGGCTCTGGGCGGCGGCTTGGAGATGTGCCTGTCAACAGACTTTCGGGTAGCAAGCGACAAGGCTGTTCTTGGTTTTCCCGAAGTGAATCTGGGCATTTGTCCCGGATTTGGTGGCACCGTGCGTGCGCCAAGGCTGATGAGCGCACTGAGTGCTATTGAATGGGTACGTACCGGCAAGCAGGTCACTGCCTATCAGGCCTTGGCAGAAGGTGCAGTAGATGCCGTGGTTGCCCCCGATATGCTGGATGATGCCGCAGAGGATCTGCTCGAGCAGGTATTGACGGGTGACTTGGATCTGCTGGACCGGCGCGCGCAGAAAACAGGCCCATTGCCGATGACGGCTGACGAGATCACCAAAGTCTTTACTGAGGGGCTGGCACGAACAGACAAGGAAGCTGGTTCACACTACCCGGCGGCGGTCACAGCGGTGAATGCGATGTGGAAGGCCGCCGACCAGTCGCGCGCTGCAGCGCTGCTACTGGAGAACATGGCGTTTGTAATACTGGCGCGTGGGGAAGTCGCCGGAAATCTGGTGCAGTTGTTTCTGAGTGAACAATTTATAAAAAGTCGCGCCAAGAAACTCTCTTCGAAGGCACGTCCGGTCAAGCGCGCTGCGGTTATGGGTGCAGGCATCATGGGAGGCGGTATCGCATATCAATCGGCGCTGCGCGGCACTCCAATTGTGATGAAAGATATTGCGCAGCAGGGACTGGATCTGGGTTTGTCTGAAGCATCCAAACTACTGAACAAACAACTCGAGCGTGGTCGCATGGATCAGGCCAAGGTCGACAAAGTGCTTGGCAGTATTACACCAACGCTCAGTTACGATGGATTCGAGCATGTCGACATTATTGTTGAGGCCGTTGTTGAAAACCCGCGTGTTAAACAGGTTGTGCTGGCCGAGGTTGAACAACGTGTGCCTGAAACAACGGTGCTGACCTCAAACACGTCAACAATCTCCATCAGTTTGTTGGCCAGCGCGCTTAAGCGGCCTGAAAATTTTTGCGGCATGCATTTTTTTAATCCTGTACCGCTAATGCCGCTGGTTGAAGTGATTCGAGGCGAAAAATCCAGCGAGGAGGCCATCGCCACCACGGTTGCTTATGCGCAGTCGCTGGGCAAGACCCCCATCGTGGTAAACGATTGCCCCGGATTCCTGGTGAACAGGATTTTATTTCCGTATTTTGGCGCTTTCTGTCAGTTGCTGCGTGATGGTGCGGATTTCCGTGTTGTGGATACGGTTATGGAGCGATTTGGCTGGCCCATGGGCCCGGCATACCTGCTTGACGTGGTTGGTATTGATACCGCTTCACACTGCATGAAAGTGATGGCGGAGGGTTTCCCGGATCGGATGCAGTACAGTTTCCGCACGGCGATAGATCATCTTTACGAGGCTGGCAGTTATGGCCAGAAAAACAGCAAGGGTTTTTATCAGTATCAGAGTGCAGCGGGCGGTCGTCCTGCGAAAATCTTTGATGAAGGAATTTTACCAGTGCTCAAATCATTGCAGGTCAGCAACAATTCCCTTGCATCGTCTGAGATCAATGATGACTCCATCCGTGAGCGCATGATGACCGCCTTGTGCCTTGAGGCTGTTCGTTGCCTGGAGGACGGAATTGTCAGCTCTGCTGCAGAAGTTGACATGGGTCTGCTGCTGGGTCTGGGGTATCCGCGCTTCCGCGGCGGTGCCTTACGCTTTATTGATAATATGGGAGTGGGTGCTTTTTGTAAGATGGCTGACAAGTATGCTGAGCTTGGCCCCTTGTACCACCCCACTGCAGGCCTGCGTGCAATGGCGCAGTCCGGCAAAACATTTTACTGATACCTGTTTGCGTTTAACCGTCAGCAGCTGACAAGACGACTTTTTTGAGGTAGTGGAAAGTGCTCAACGAATCTTTTTTTAATGCAACCATCTCCCCCGATCGGGCATTCGAGCAAAAACTCAACCGCAGCCGCAAGAGCTTGCGACGCGATGTAGGTCGAGCTATTGCCGACTTCAACATGATTGAAGACGGTGATCTGGTGATGGTGTGTCTGTCTGGAGGCAAGGACTCCTACACCATGCTGGATATTCTGCTGCATCTTAGAAAGCACGCGCCTATCCATTTTGACATCAAGGCTGTCAATCTTGATCAGAAACAACCGGATTTTCCTGAGCACATTCTGCCGCAGTATCTGCAGAGTATTGGTGTGGATTACCACATTATCGAGCAGGACACTTTTTCGATCGTCAAAGAGAAGACCCCAGAAGGCAAAACCTTTTGTGGTCTGTGTTCCCGTTTGCGTCGCGGTAACCTGTACAGTTATGCCCGTCAGATAGGTGCTAATAAAATTGCCTTGGGGCATCATCGCGATGACATTGTAGAGACCCTATTTCTGAACATGTTTTTCGGGGGCAAGCTCAAAGCCATGCCACCAAAGCTGCTCAGCGATGACAAGCAGAATATTGTGATCCGGCCGCTGGCTTATTGTTCTGAGAAAGATATCAGCCGTTATGCGCGCTTGCGCGGCTTTCCGATTATTCCCTGTAATCTCTGTGGAACACAGGACAATATGCAGCGTCAGGAAATCAAAGCCATGTTGCAGGGTTGGGAAAAGGTCTGGCCGGGTCGCATTGATAATATCTTCCGCAGTATTGCCCACATTGAACCTTCTCAGCTGGCCGATACACGCTTGTTTCCTTTCCGTGATTTGCATCGTGACGCAGACGCGCTACGTCGTATTGGAGCGATCAACGTCGCCTGAGCAGGCGCAATCGGGAGGCCAGGCTGATGCGAATTCCATGGGAGCGACTCAGTGCAGAAGTTCTGGATGCGGTCATTGAAGAGTATGTCAGCCGCGAGGGCACGGATTACGGTCCTCATGAGTATTCGATGGCAGATAAAGTGGCGCAGGTGCGACTGCAACTCGAGCGTGGTATCGCCTGGATTGACTTTGACCCTGATACGCAAACCTGTCACCTGTTGCGTTCTTAAACAAACTGGATTGAGCATCTGATGACAGAACATGACAACCTTTCCATACACGCAGATGCTGTCCTCGATGCCCGTGGTCTGTTCTGTCCGGAGCCGGTGATGATGTTGCACAATAAAATTCGCGATATACAGTCAGGGCAAATTCTCAGAGTCAACGCGACGGACCCTTCAACCACTCGCGACATCCCCAGGTTCTGCCGTTTCCTCGGTCACGAGCTGATCAGCCAGCAAGAAGTAGAAGGGATTTTTGTTTACTGGTTAAAGAAGGCCTGAACCGGTGCCGCCGCTGTATCTGGTTGATGCATCGATTTATATCTTTCAGGCACATTTTTCCCCGCAGGCGCGGGAGTGGTCTACCCGGTCTGAAGATCGAAGCGCATTTGTTGGTTTTGTGCGCTTTATGCTCAGATTTTTGCAAACTACGCAGATGCGTCAGGCGGCGCCAATTGCAGTCGCCTTTGATGAAAGCCTTCAATCTGGATTTCGTCACCGATTGTATCCGGCCTATAAGTCAAACAGGGTTTTACCAGATGAGAACCTGGCGCGCCAGTTGCGGGCCTGTATTGAACTGTGCGACACACTGGGTGTGTCCGCCTTTGCCAGTCAGGAGTATGAAGCAGACGATATCATCGGTACCTTGAGTCTGCAGTGGCGCCAATGGAAGCCAGCAGATGCAGCCAGTGTGGTGATCGTCAGCAGGGACAAAGATTTATCTCAGCTCTTGAGTCGTCCGGAGGATCGTTTATGGGACTTTTACGCGGGTATTCACAAGAATCGCCAAGACGTTTTTAATCACACCGGTATCTGGCCTGAGCAGTTTCCTTGTTACATCGGGTTAACCGGAGACTGTGTTGATTGTATAC
>CALQJO020000075.1 GCA_943330915.2 Rhodoferax sp. OV413
GGACGCTGTACCCGTTCAATCGGGTTACTGATGTCTTTGTGGAACAAGGACACGGTCAGGTTGTCACCGTTGTCAAAAAACAGCTCAGTGCGCAGATCAACGTGATCAATCTCGGAGAACTTCAGGTTCGGGTTACCCTGCACACGGTCATTGAGTTCAGGATCAATAAACTGCACGTCAGCAAACTCACGCAGGTCAGGACGCACAACCGTTTTTCCGTAACCCAGTCTGACCTGGAAGTTATCCGTGCCAAACAAACCATCGCGCATGTACGTCAACGCGGCAGCCGGGTAAAAATCGTCTTCACGCAGGGCAAAGTTCTGATCCGGCTGGTTCATCTGTGCAATCACCGCTCTGAGCGAATCACCGGTGTAGTCCAGCAGGTTCAGTGGCATCACGCCCCTGGAGAAATCTTCCCAACGCACACCCGCGGTGGCACGCCAGTTATCCATAAAATACGCATCCACTGAACCGAAGGCTGCGGCTTTGGTTTCGCCCGCGATGTAACTCTCGGTGCCAAAATTGGAGCCCATGTTCATAAAGAAGCCGTTATTGAGGTCTTGAAAATTCTGGTCGCTAAACACAGCGGATGGCACACCATCGCGTGCAAAGGCGCCCATCACGATGTTGGCCGTGTAACCGTAGTATTCGCGCGCCTTGCGGCTGCGGTTGTAACCGCCACTGACCGTGCCGTTGGTGAAACCCAGATCAAACTGCGCATCCACCTGATAACCCATGCTCTCAACGGTATCTTCAAGGTCAAGGAAGGAGAACTGCGCGGATGAACCGGTGTTCACCTGCGTCAGCAGCACCGCGTTGGTCGCCGGATTTAACAGATTGGTACCCTGTACGGATGTGGCGTTCGGCACGTTGGTGCTGGCTCTGGCATCCGAATAAAACCAGTTCACATCAACGCTGGTGATTGCATCGAGCACGCCGGGCATATTGATGCGATCAAGATCGTACGCTTCAAACCGATGCTCACCGGTCAACTGATGCACTTCCAGTTCACGCTTCTCCAGACGCGTCTCATTCGAACGACGCTGACGTCCGCCTGATTGCTGGAAATCCGGGTTAAAACTTAACACGATGGATGACAGGTCCTCGTCATCCTGCAGCATGTAACTGTTGGTGCCGATGGTGTGTCTGTCCTGCCAGGTCGCGCTGAGGTTGACCGCGCCAGTCAGACTGTCGTTGGTAAATGTGCGGCGGATATCACTGAAAGATTCCTCAGGATTTGAAAACGAGCGTTCAAACTGATCTGCATTGCGTGATGACTCACCAATGCTGACGCTGGCAAGTGCGCCCACCGACAGATCATCAGACAGATCCCAGGCATTTCCCAGCGTGGTCGAAAAATTTGTGTCTGGCTTCAAGGATTGCTCGGTTTCAATGCCGATATCGCGATTCAGCGCACGCATCAGATCACGATTGATGCGTATACCGCTGGCTGCCTGCGCAGCTGTGGGTGTGCCCACACCCGGAAACTCAAAGCGGGTGATGTTGGATGGACTGATATCACCTTGGTATTTGTTGACGGCATCCATAATGGACGATGGCAAACCGCCCTGATCTCCCAGATTACGCAATCCCTTGTCTGCGCTTTCCGAGTCCCAGCCGGTGCCAACGGACACATCAAACACCAGGTCATCCGGGGTGCCACGGGTACGGATATCGACGTTACCGCCACCAAACGCTGCTGGCTGATCGGCTGAATAGGCTTTGTGAATTTTGACCGACTCAAGGATGGATGCCGGGATGTAATCCAGCGGAATCACGTTTCTGCTCAGCTCCGGCGATGGAATCTCTGCACCGTTCAGGGTGGCACTTGAGTAACGCTCACCCAGACCACGGACGTAAATGTACTTGCCATCGACCAGCGTCAGGCCGGTCACCCGGCGCAAGGCCATCGCAACATCAGAATCCCCTGCCCGCGATATCTGCTCGATACCCACAATCTCGGCGGCAAACGGCTGCTCAACACGCTCCATCACAATCGAGCGCGCGGCATCGCGTAAGCGGCCCATCACCACAATTTCGTCAATCTGTGGCGGAGCAACCTGCGCAGCGGCCGGAGCGGCAGCCGTATCCTGAGTCTGTGCCTGCGCCTGTGCCTGTGCCATCGCAGGCGATACTGTTGCACCACCCACGATGAGTGCGACGGCCAATGCCAATTCACGCTTCTGCCAATTCATAGTTTTTTTCATGATATCAATCCGTTTCCGTCAATTTGCTCAAGGCAGTGCGGGGATAAGACCTAACGCCTTATCCCCGCTTGTTTACTTGATCTCAACACTCACCGGGGCGGGTATTACAGACCAGTGGTCCATCCGGATACCCAATCTTGGCCAGTCTTGACGGCACCGATGAAGTCAACAGATTCGAAGAACGAACTGCTACCGGCAGCGCCCAGTGCTGGAACAGCAGCGGCTGAGAACGTGTTGCGCAGACGCGTCACGTCGAATACGGGGACAGTAATCGCTGCACCAGCCGCCGTGGTCATGCTCGGGGCAGTTACGTAGGCTCGGGCATTGGTCGGGCTCAGGCCAGTGATCACGGTTGCGGGCAGATTGGCAGTGGCATCAACCACGGCGTTGCCGCTGTTTACCCACCAGTCACGCAGATTCAGACCTGTGCTGGAGGCGATTTTTATCGCTTCTGTACACGCCACCACATTGCCCGACGCTACAGAGAAGCCAGACTGAATACCGGCAACGGTTTGTGTGTGTTCAACTTCGAAACACTCGTTGCTGGCCATGCCAGTGGCATTGGACGTAATGATGGAGTTGTACATTTCGAAGTAAGAACCTTCGCGGAACAGCGGGCCCTCTGAATCGCCTTTAGAGCTGGGCGCCGTGCCTGCATTGGTTTTCACGTTAGAGGTGATACAGGTCATGTTTGAAACACGGCCCTTGGTGAACGGTGCAATGTTGTCTGGCAGGGTGTCACCGGTGTTGTCAGCTTCGATACAACGGTTAGCGCCAGAGGTCTGGATAATCAGTGCGAACTGTATGTCACCCACCCAGCCTTCAGAGAAGTCGATTGAGTCATCACCAACGTTAACGTTTACGGAGTACTTCAGATCAACCGCACCACCAAACATTTCGATGCCGTCGTCCAGCGTGGTGTAAGTCTGTACGTATTCCAGTGTTGTGCCGGAGCCAACGCCGTTGAGTGTCAGTGCGTTCAGTTCGTTGCCATCAACAACTTCGTAACCGGCATGACGGATCTGCACATAACGCAGAATGCCTGAGTTCTCAGCACTGTTGTTGCCGCCGTAGCTGGCCGGACGGCCTTCTGCGGTTACGTGGCAGTTGTGAACGTTGTTGGCTGTTGCAGCACGATCAGCGTCGGTGCACTTGTTGGTCACGCCATTACCATTGATCTGCAGGCCGCCCCACAGGCCGCGGTCTGACAAGCTTGCCTGGCCATCACGCAGATCTTTGACTGCGCTGAAGATGATCGGCGCCTGACGGGTGCCGTCAGCAACGATGCGCGAACCACGCGCTACTCGCAGGTAGTCTTCTGGGTTCTGGAATGCGATACGTGAGCCTGCACCAATGGTCAAACTGGGGCCTTCGCCATCCTGAGGAATACGCACACCCTGCGCGGCAGAGTTGGCATTCACGTCACGACCCACAAACAGGCTGTCCTGGAAAATGTGCAGGCCGTTGTTTGGCAGTGCGTTGATCACCAGATCCGTGGTCAACGGGCGGGTATCGCTCACAAACGTATTGGAGTATGTGCAATTGTTGCCGGCAAACGCCCCTTGAACGGACTGACCTGACACCGTGTAGCTGGCACAGGGGTTTACAACGGCTACCGGGCCTGGGGGATTAGTGACCGTGGAATTGTTGGAGTTAGCAACGGATGTTGTTGGCGCCAGTGTGACCCCACCACCATCGCAGGCGGTGACGGCTGCGGCGAGCAGGCTAACAGTGAACAGGGCTTTGATGTTCATTTTTACAATTACTCCTTGTCTGGATTTTTTCACAGTCGATTCAAGTTGTCGTATCGGTTAGAGTGCCGATCAGGATCAAAAACGTGCATGTGCCAATGCTGCTGGGCGCAATCGCGACGCGGTGTCTTATTGTTGCCCGCTGTGCGTGACAGATTGGTGACGAGCAAAAGGTTTTGCGCAAACTTCCTGATAGAGTTATTTATCGTTTTTATTCAGTTAGTTATATTTGATTTATTGATTGATTTGAGATGTATTTTGGCCGGTTATGTGACAAAACTGTCATGTTGGAACTAAAAATTTGAGGTAGATACACGATGATTTTCCGTCAGCTTTATGATGCCGTTTCCTCCACCTACACCTATCTGCTGGCAGATGAAAATTCCCGCGAAGCCCTGCTGATTGATCCGGTGTTTGAGCAGATTCAACGCGATCTTGCCCTGCTGCGGGAACTCAACCTGACCTTGCGACTGGTGGTGGATACGCATGCGCATGCCGACCATGTGACCGCGGCGTGGATGCTGAAACAGAAAACCGGCTGCCTGATTGCGCTGGCAGACGCGGTGGGTGCGGAACAGGTCGACTTGCCGCTGAAGCATGGCGATGTCATTGGTGTTGCCGGCCTCAGTCTGGACGTGCGCGCTACACCGGGCCACACCAATGGCTGCCTGAGTTTTGTGCTGTCTGATCACAGCATGGTGTTTACCGGCGACGCCCTGCTGATTCGCGGCTGCGGACGCAGTGATTTTCAGGAAGGTGACGCAGCCCGCCTGTTTGACTCGATTACACGGCAGATTTTTGTGCTGCCTGATGATTGCGCGATTTACCCTGCCCATGATTACAGCGGACGGACGCGCTCTTCAGTCGCCGAGGAAAAAGCCCACAACCCCAGAGTCGGTGGCGAGGCAAACGAGCGCGATTTTGTGCAGTACATGAATGCCATGCAGTTACCACATCCCAAAAAAATCGATGAAGCTCTGCCAGCCAATATGCGCAGCGGTATGCCGGCCGATGGCAGGATGCCCCTGGAACCGGACTGGGCGGACATCCGCGTCAGTTTTGCGGGAGTTCCGGAGGTAGAGCCTGAGTGGGTCATGCAGAATCAGCCCTTGGTGACTATTCTGGATGTGCGCGACGCTGACGAGATCGATGAATCGCTCAGCGGATTGCTGAATCTGATTCATATTCCACTGTCGCAGCTGCGAGCGCGTGTTGACGAAGTCCCCCGCGACAAACCTGTGGTGACCTTATGCCGTTCCGGTAAACGCTCGTCGCTGGCACTAGGCATTCTCAAAGCCGCAGGGCACGAACAGTTTGCCAATATTCAAGGCGGCATTCTGCACTGGCACCAACATTAAACGCATTCAGCATGAGTTAAGACTCGCGGCCGTAATCTGAACCTGACGCATCCGAACAGGTCGGACGGAACCCGGAGACAAGACCCATGCTGAACCTAAAACACCTTTGCCTCAGTGCAGCCCTGTTGACATCAACGCTGGGATCCGTGCTGCTCAGCTCCGGCGCGCTTGCCTACAGCAGCGCCGTTTCCAGCAGCTGCGCCAGCCTTGAATTTATGTCGAAAATGCTGGAACTCAACGTGTTGCTGCCTGCAGGACGCGACCGGTTGGGCGAGATGACAGCCATGCGCGATCACCTGCTTGAGCTCAATCGACTGGCCTGTCAGCCAGTGTTACTGAGTGAATCTGCGCGCTTCAACAGCCGTTATCCCAATGGCCGGCGGGTATCTACTGATCTGTATGAAAACGCCTGGCACTTTCCCAACGGTCAGTTGTTCACCGGTCGCGCCGGCCGCGATACCACGCTGTACTATCCCAATGGACAAGTGATGGCGCATCGCTGGATGCGTGGCGGACAAACGATTTACTGGCCTAACGGCAATCCCGCCACCTTGAGCTTTCGCACCATCAACGAGCCTTGGTATTACCCCGATGGTCATATCGTGACCTACCTGGCGGGCGTCAAGGGGGCACGCTGGTTTTACCCCTTCGCACGACTGGATGGTCTGGTGGGTCAGGAACAGATCTCGACCAAGTGGGGCGAAGACGGTGAATACCTCTATCTTATTCAGTACACCGACCGCGGCATGATGTATATGAAACGGGAGCGTATCCGGGACAAACTGGTACTCTCTGATGAGGAGTTACTGGATGTTCCGGGCGTGTTGCTGATGATCACGCGCATGTATCAGGCGCCTGACGATGCACGGTTATTTATTCCCGGTGATGGCAGTATCACCGGGGCTCCCTACTAAAACGCAGCTTGGAAGACCGATGCCGGGCAATCAGGGACGATTGCCCAAGGCCCGTTGCATCACCTCAGATTGACTGGCCATAAAGTGACCTACGGACCGGCGCCAGTACTCAGAATTATGTCGGCCTGGTGCCTGTTTGAATTCGAATGGCACATCATTGATCAGCAAAATCTGCATAAACTCCAGCGCGGTGTTGATCAGATCATCCTCCATACCACTGTCGATATAGATATGCGGCAGGCGGGTCTTTGGTACGTTATAGATGATGTGAAACGGGTCATGGGCCTGCGCCTGCTCGACGGTCAGAAAATCGATGCCATCCGGATGGCGGTCATCCTGTTTGCTGAATCCGGGAATATCAATGATGGTGGAAATAAACGCATCGGCCTGCGCCATCTGCTCTGATTCTGAGGTACTGCGTGGCCTGGGCATCGGTGCGCCAGCGGCGATTGCAGTCGCGCGGTTGCGGGCATGCGCCAGAGCGCCACTGGTACTGGCCATGGAGACAAACAGGTCCGGATGCCTCAGCGCCAGCATGAAAGCGCCATACCCCCCCATGGACAGGCCGGCAATGGAGCGTCCGGCCCGCGAAGACTCGGTTCGGTATTGGGCATCAACATAGGGAATGAGATCCTTGATCAGATGATCTTCCCAGTTATTCAGCTGGCCGTTATTGTTCTGCGCCCAGTTGATGTACCAACTGTTGCCGGCATCGGGCATGACAACAATCAGGTCGCCCAGTTCTCTGGCATAAAAAGCGGCGGCCAGATTTCTGCCCCACACGGTGTAGTTCTGCATAAATCCATGCAACAAGTAAATCACCGGGTAGCGCTTGTCTGTGGTGCTGTAGTCAGCAGGCAGAACAATATCGAACTTCATCTGCCGGTTGACGGCGGGGCTGAAAAAGCTGACCGTGCTGAGCCCTTCGGGTACCGGGGGAGCTGTCGGCGTGGCAGCCGCGGGCTGCGCAAGAACGGGCCGCGCTGTGACAGACAGCAACACACACAAACACAGACCAACAGGGACAAGATAACGGTTAAACAGAGGCTGACTGAAGCGCATAAAAGAGATCCGGAACGTAAAAATGGCAGGTGCAGTGCACGCGTTTGTTGAAATTGTCAGTTAAGGGCAATGGGCTGCGTAAACTGCTGGCGGTCGGCCTCATTGGCCTCTTCCCGGCATTCGCCGCGTACCGAAAAACTCTGAAAGGTCTGCTCGCGATACAGCTCAAAAAATCCCTCACGGCAGTATCCGGTCGCCACCATCACCAGCTCGAGACGCGATTCGACTTCGAACTCTCCGATTCTCATGCCACGTTCACTCTCTGGCTGGCCGCCCGTCCTGCGGTCACCGGGGATGACACCTACATCTGCACCCTGTCCCGGTTGTGGCCGCAGATAGTCGCGTTGAAACACAAAAAATTTGGTGCCATCGGCCTGTATTTCCGGAATCAGGCTTTCGCGGGCAGGAGGTGCTTGCCAGGGCAGACCGCCCCCGCAACTGAGCACGGGTAGTATGAGCAGAACTCCAAGTACGCTTCGCATCATGTGGCAGGTCCGGAATCGTGAGAACAGGCAAAGATAGTAAAAAGCGCACCGCGGCAAGTCAATCAATCATCGCCTGCCAGGCCAGGGACTTGAACAATGCAGACAGGTTAAACGCACCTGACGGCTGTACCTGCATCAACAACACGGCACTGATACCCGTCTGCGGATCTGCCCAGGAGAACGTGCCCAGTGATCCATTCCAACCGAATTCACCGTTATTGCGCGCAAATGCGCTTTTACTGCCATCGATCACCACACTGAAGCCGTACCCCCAGCCCAGGTCAGCCATCGCTGCCGGCGGGTTAAGACTGATGGGCAGCACAGCAGCGGGCAACTGATCTGTCAGCATCAGGTGAACAAAATCAGCATTTAAAACCCGGACTCCATCGAGTTCACCACCATTTAACATGGCCTGCAGAAACCGCAGATAATCGGGCACGGTGCTCACCATACCCGCTGCGCCTTCTTTCAGCGGTGGATCCACGGTGATGGGGACGTCCATCTGCGGCTCCCGCAGCAATACTCCTTCGCTGATGCGATACACCTGCGTTAACTGTGTGAGCTTGTCCGGCTCAACATAAAAACCGGTATCAAGCATGTTCAGCGGCGTTAGCACGTGCGCCTGCAAGTAGTCATCAAAATCCTGGCCTGAAACGATTTCTACAATGCGACCCAGTACGGTGGTTGAAATACTGTAATTCCACAAAGTCCCTGGCTCTGCAATCAAGGGCACAGCAGCCACTTTTTCAACCAGTTGCGCCAGTGTATCGGCACGGGAGCGTACCTGTCGGCTCTGATACAGCGGGCGGTCACGATGGCTCAAGCCACCGATATGTAGCAGCAGATCTTCGATAGTGATCTCGCGCTGCGGCTTGTGCGTTGTGCTGTTGAAATCCGTCGGATCATCAAACACCTCCATGTTTGCAAACGAGGGGATGTACTGCGACACCTTGTCGGTCAAGATCAATTTCCCCTGCCCGATCAACTGCATGACCGCCAGAGAGGCTATGGGTTTGCTCATCGAGCGTATCTGGAACATGGCATTGTCTTGCATCGGCTGTTGCGCTTCGATGTCTTGCCAACCAGCGCTTTGCAGGTAAACCAGCTTGCCGTGGCGCGCGATGCCGGCGACAAATCCCGGCACATGGCCATTATCGACATAATGTTTCAGGGTGGAGTCAAGCAGTGCCAAACGTGCCGAAGACATGCCCGCCTGCTCGGGCTCAACACGCGGCAAACCCTGTGCCGATACCGTCAGACTCAGGCTGGCTGACACCACGCACAGGACCGATCTCAACACACCTGAAAAGGCAATCCTGTGTTTGCCCGTTGAATCATGCGTACCCATGCAGCCACCTGTGTTTGTTTTTATTCAGGGATGATTAATAGTCCGGGATCATAAACAAAAAAGGGGAGCCGAGGCTCCCCTTTTTTCTACCACAGTCATGCCTTGCGCAATTACTGGGCAGCGCTCACTAGATTGGCATCGGCCTTTTCGGTCTCTGCTTCAGCAGCGTAACGGCTCTGGTCTACAAATTTGTAGTAAACCTGACCAAAGAACATCTCATCCCAGCTCTGGTCGCCCCAAGGCACGTCACGAGCCGGATCAGGGTTGGCCTTATTCTGGGTAGAGTTGTCGAATGCACCGGTCACCACAATACGGGTACCCGCCGGCACTAACTTCTGCTCTGTCAGCTGATATTCCATCTGCCAGTTGTAGTTGTAGTTGGCAACGTTCGCCATCAGCTCAGTGGTGCCATCCGGGTAATGTGCTTCAAAACGCATGTACTTGCCACGGAAGTGCATGTGCGGCAGGAAGCTCATGACATAGGCATCATCCGGGATGGTAATTTCGGCAGTCTGCTCGAAATTAGGATCGTACGGAGGGATGTTGGTCCAGGTTGGAGTGAAGATACAGGCGCAATCGCCGGTACGACGCTCGGTCGGGACCTGATCTTCCGGGTAGAACCACAAACCAATGCGGCTGGCATCTTTTGATTCACGGCCAGTGGTGGTGTAGTGCAGTTGAATACCAATAACGGAACCGCTCTGCAGCAAACCTCCCGTGTTAGGCTCTTCAACAGACGGAGCTGCACCTGGAATGTAAGGTGTTATGTGCGCGACGTTGGGGTTTGCTGGCGCCACAAAACCACGACCGTTCGGACGCTCACCTGGGCCAAACAACGCGTTCAACGTGTGGTGAAGCACTGTGCGGTCGCCGGGCATGTACTGGCTGGCACGGACATAACGGGCTTTGCCATCAGGCAACGTTATCGGGATAAACTCGTAGCGGTAATCGAGTACCCCGGTAGAGGGCACTGACTGCTCGGGTATCTCGATGATGTAATCTGGCTCGCCGAACGCCCACTCTGTGGCTGGCACCTCAAGCATTGCCAGCGGATCAGTTGTACCGTCTTTCTGGGAGCCTGCAGCAATCCAGTCCAGCACTTTGCGCTGGTCTTCAAA
>CALQJO020000076.1 GCA_943330915.2 Rhodoferax sp. OV413
CTCAGAACGACTGCCTGCGGCAGTCTGATTGTTCTTCAACGCACCCCGCCTGCCCGGCAAGCAGTCACTGTTGATGCCACCATCGTGGCAGCGCGGGTGCTTAGGTCGGGCTTAAGTAATCCTTAAGGCAGTATTGGTATGCTCTTTGAACATCAGCGTTCGGAGGGCACAATGAAGTCAACAGTTGAGGGCGTCAGGCAACCCAATGTTGTGTCTCAGTTTGCGTTGCGCAGACTGGTCTTGTCTGCCGTGGTTGCTGCATACATCACCCTGCTGCTGAATCAGCCTGTTGTCAGTTCGCTGTTGGCAATCGACGGCTGGTCGCTTCTGGTTCCTTTGCTTGTTGTCCTGTTTGGAATCAATTTTTTCCTGGCTCAGCTGTTGAGCATTTCCAGGTTGCAGAAGCCCTGGCTTATTCTGCTTGTTAGTATGGCAGCGGGTAGCCAGTACTTCATCCAGCAGTTCGGCATCGTGATCGACAAGAACATGCTGATCAATATTCTGGAAACTGATTCCCGTGAAGCCACTGATCTTCTCAGTTCGGGCATGTTTGTCTATGGTGCCATGTACATTTTATTGCCAGCTCTGTTAATTGGCTTTATTGGTATCCGCAACTCAGGCCATGCCGTTCGTAGTTTTGCTATCTGGGCGGGCAGTCTGATGGCGAGCCTCGCAGTGGTGGCAATTGTCATTTTTTCGCAGTATCAGAGCTACGCCGGTGTATTTCGAGAACATCGTTATCTGAGTCACCAAGCATTGCCGTTGTCGGTTTTGACAGCCAGTTACGGCGCTGCGCAGACTAAACTGAGTGAACTGTTCCCGCCACCGTTTATACATATTGCAGAGGACGCTCGGTTGATGGATGCAGATATCACCGCAACAACCCGTCCGCAGCTGGTTGTTCTGGTTCTGGGAGAAACAGCCCGAGCAGATCATCTGTCAATCAATGGTTATGAGCGCAAAACCACACCCGAACTGGAAAGGCGCCAGTTGGTCAACTTTGGTGCCATCGATGCGTGTGGGACGGCAACGGCTGTGTCACTGCCGTGTATGTTCAGTTACCTGTCACGGGAGAACTATGACGACACGCTGGCAAAACACTCAGACAACGTTCTGGATGTCCTTGCGGCGGCGGGTGTCAGGGTGCTTTGGCTGGATAACAATTCCGGCTGCAAGGAAGTCTGTGCCCGGATAGACACCGAGAATTTGTTCAGCGCTCCGCAGTCCAGTTTGTGTGAGTACGAACATTGTCAGGATACGATTCTGCTGGAGGGTTTGCGGGACCGGCTGATTGCTGAGCTCAGCGGCCAGCCTCCTGTTCTGGTGGTGTTGCACCAACAGGGTAATCATGGCCCGGAGTACTACAAGCGCAGTGACAAGACTCAAAAGCAGTTTCTGCCAGAATGCACAACCAACATGTTTGACATGTGCACGCAACAAGAAATCATCAACGCATATGACAATGCAATCGTCGCAACAGACGCCTTTCTCGCGCACACCATCACGCTGCTGGAGTCATTAGATGGTCACTATGATGCGACGATGATGTACGTGTCGGATCATGGTGAGTCGTTAGGTGAAAATGGCGTTTATCTTCATGGCCTGCCGTATTGGATGGCGCCTGATGCTCAGAAACAAGTGCCGTTTCTGATGTGGAGGCCGGGGCTTGATAGTTCGGTACAGCGGTCGCTGGATGCGTGTAAAGAAAGTGGCCTGGCACTTAGTCATGATTATTTATTCGATTCTTTGCTGCATTACATGCGGATTCAGACAAGCTTTATGCGGCCTGAATTGGATATTTTTGAGGTGTGTCCGGATTTTGCTTCTGAACTTGGGTTGTCGGACAGATAAGGCGTTACGTGGCTGGAAGTACTCGCGGGCATCACTAATATTTTTGGAGGAGCCGGCCTGGTGTGAGGGTGGGTCGGTTTCAGAACGGTTGCCGTTGGCAACCTGATTGTTCTTCAACGGACACCACCCTCACACCTGGCCGGCTCTGCGAAGTGGTGGTCCGCGCCGCCGCATCGTGGGAGTTGGCGTGCGGCGTTTGAAAAAGAGCGACTTGCAGTTTGTGTAATTGGCACTGTCGGTTAAGCTGCTTGCCGTTGAGGTTGGGTGCGTTGAAGAACAATCAGACTGCCGCAGGCAGTCGTTCTGAAACCCACCCAACCTCAACGGCAAGCGGTAACTGCCCACGCCACTATCAGCAAAGGCATCTACACTTTTATGTGAAAAAGAAGTGGGATTTATTGCCTTTTTTGGCGCATTCAAGTGTTGAATCGCCCCGGTCTTTATATGGACTACCAGGTTTAAGTTGCGCCGAATGCCGACACGGTGTCTAACCAAACATCCTCTTCAAATAAAACCCCGTAAACGACCCCTCACACGCCGCCACCGTCTCAGGCGTCCCCTCCGCCACAACAACCCCGCCACCACTGCCGCCTTCTGGCCCCAGATCAATGATCCAGTCTGCGGTTTTAATCACATCCAGATTGTGCTCAATCACCACAATGGTGTTGCCCTGGTCACGCAGCTGATGTAGCACCGCCAGCAGTTGGCGGATGTCTTCAAAGTGCAGGCCGGTGGTGGGTTCGTCCAGAATGTACAGTGTTTGGCCGGTGTCGCGTTTGGAGAGTTCACGCGAGAGTTTGACGCGTTGTGCCTCGCCACCGGAGAGGGTGGTGGCGGCCTGGCCGAGACGCACGTAGGTGAGGCCAACTTCCATCATGGTTTGTAATTTGCGGGCGATGACGGGCACGGCATCAAAAAACTCGCGGGCATCTTCGATGGTCATGTCCAGCACTTCGGCGATGTTTTTGCCTTTGTAGCGTACTTCGAGGGTTTCGCGGTTGTAGCGTTTGCCGTGGCAGACGTCGCAGGCTACGTAAACGTCGGGCAAGAAGTGCATTTCCACTTTGACCATACCGTCGCCCTGGCAGGCTTCGCAGCGGCCGCCTTTGACATTGAAGCTGAAGCGGCCGGGATTGTAGCCGCGTGAGCGCGCTTCCTGGGTGCCGGAGAACAATTCGCGTACGGGCGTAAAAATGCCGGTGTAGGTCGCGGGATTGGAGCGCGGCGTGCGGCCAATCGGGCTCTGGTCGATGTCGACGACTTTGTCGAGCTGATCCAGTCCCTCAATGCTGGCATAGGGCGCGGCGACCAGCGTGGTTGCGCCATTGAGTGCGGTGGAGGCCACCGGGTGCAGGGTGTTGTTGATCAGTGTGGATTTGCCGGAGCCGGACACCCCGGTGACGCAGGTAAACAATCCCAGCGGCACATTGAGATCGACGTTGTTGAGGTTGTTGCCGCTTGCGCCTTTTAAGCGTAGCCACTTTGCCGGATCGGGTTTATGGCGCTGCACAGGCGTTTCAATAAAACGTTTGCCGGACAGGTACTGGCCGGTGACAGAACGCTCGGCGGCAATAATGTCGGCGACCTGACCCTGTGCAACTATTTCTCCACCGTGCACGCCGGCGCCCGGGCCGATGTCGATGACGTGATCAGCCGCGCGGATGGCATCTTCATCATGCTCCACCACAATCACGGTATTGCCGATATCACGCAGGTGGAACAAGGTTTTTAACAGGCGATCATTGTCACGCTGGTGCAGGCCGATGGAAGGTTCATCCAGAATATACATCACGCCGACCAAGCCGGCACCGATCTGGCTGGCAAGGCGGATGCGCTGCGCTTCGCCACCGGAGAGAGTGTCGGCGCTGCGGCTCAGGGTCAGGTAGTTGAGACCCACATCAATCAGAAATTGCAGTCGTTGCTGTAGTTCTTTGACAATTTTTTCAGCAATAGTGGCGCGCGCGCCTTCAAGACTGAGCTGCGTAAAATAGTGCGCGGCCTGCAGGATGGTCATCTGTGTAATGTGCGGCAAGTTGATGTCGTTAATAAACACATGACGTGCATCGTCACACAGACGTGTGCCTTCACAATCCGGGCAGGACTGTGAGCTCATAAACCGCGCCAGGTCTTCACGAACGGCCTGCGATTCGGTTTCTTTATACCGGCGCTCCATGTTGGGCAGAATGCCTTCAAACGCATGACGGCGAACGGTGTAGTCACCGCGGTCGTTCATGAATTTAAAGTCGATGTCTTCGCCGTTGCTGCCGTGCAGAACAATCTGTTGGTGCTGTTTGCTGAGTGACTCAAACGCTACGTCAACTTGAAATCCATAGTGCGCTGCCAGTGAGGTCAGCATCTGGAAATAATAAAAATTGCGCCGGTCCCAGCCGCGAATCGCGCCTTCGGCCAGCGACAAACTGGTGTCGGTGATAATGCGCTTGCGATCAAAAAACTGTTTGACGCCCAGGCCATCACAACTGCCGCAGGCGCCGGCCGGGTTGTTGAACGAGAACAGCCGTGGTTCCAGTTCGGTGATGCTGTGACCACAGATCGGGCAGGCAAAGCGTGCCGAAAACATCAGTTCAGGCTGCTGCGAGTCATCGTCCATAAACGCGACAGTGACTACGCCGTCGGCGAGGTTGAGAGCGGTTTCCAGGCTTTCCGCCAGTCGCTGTTGAATGTCCGCGCGCACTTTCAGGCGATCAATCACCGCCTCGATCTGATGTTTTTTGTTTTTTTCCAGCGCTGGCGTGTCATCGAGTTCGGTGACAATGCCGTTGATACGTGCGCGGATAAACCCGTTGCTCTGCAGGTCTTTGAACACATGCAGGTGTTCACCTTTGCGTTCGCGCACCACCGGCGCAAGGATCATGATTTTGCTGCCTTCCGGCAGCGCGAGAATCTGATCAACCATCTGGCTGACAGTCTGCGCCTGCAGTTTTTTATGGTGAGTTGGGCAAAATGGCTCACCCGCCCGTGCAAACAGCAGGCGCAGGTAGTCATAAATCTCGGTAATGGTGCCAACGGTGGAGCGCGGGTTATGTGAGGTGGATTTTTGCTCGATAGAGATGGCTGGCGATAAACCTTCGATATGGTCAACGTCTGGTTTGTCCATCATCGACAAAAATTGCCGTGCGTAGGTGGACAGCGACTCTACGTAGCGGCGTTGACCTTCGGCATACAGGGTGTCAAACGCGAGTGAGGACTTACCTGATCCGGACAGCCCGGTGATGACCACCAGTTTATCGCGTGGAATGCTCAGGTTCACATTCTTCAGATTGTGGGTTCTTGCCCCGCGGATGGTGATTTTGTCCATGCTGCCCTTCGCTCTCTGCGCTGTCTCAAGCGCGCAATTATGGTGAGTTCCCAACCGAAGCGCAAAGGGCAGATTCTCCATCGGCGAGCGCCAAAGTTTCATGCTATGCTCCTTGTGAACAAGCGAAACAGGCTTTCAAAGATCAAGAGGAGATAACAACGTGGCAACTCGCGGCGTCAACAAAGTAATTCTGGTAGGCAATGTCGGCAAGGATCCGGAAACCCGATACCTGCCCAGTGGTGGCGCGGTGACCAATCTGGCCATCGCCACCAGCGAGCAATGGAAGGATAAAAATACCGGTCAGCCGCAGGAAAAAACCGAGTGGCATCGGGTGGTGTTTTTTAACCGGCTCGCAGAGATTGTCAACGAGTATGTGCGCAAAGGCAGCAAGCTTTATATCGAGGGCAGTCTGCGGACACGTTCCTGGGAGCAGGATGGCGTCACTAAATACGCAACCGAAATTGTGGCCAATGAAATGCAGATGCTCGACTCGCGTGGCATGAGTGGTGGCAACAATGACGACCAGTTTGGTCAGGAAGCCGAACCCGGGTATCAGGGCGGTGGCCGTCAGCCGCAGGCGCAGCCTGCTTACGGCAATCGACCGGCACCCCAGTCCGCACCCCAGTCCGCACCTCGTGCACCGGCGCCAGCACCAACACGGCCCGCTGATTTTGATAATTTTGATGATGATATTCCGTTCTGACGGAGGGGGTCTGGCGTGAGCTGGTGTGGGCTGGGCCCCAACCAAAGGGCAACATGATCAAGTAAAACATGATCAAGTAAAGTGGGGCGCAGTTTTCAGGTGAAGGTACTTATAATCGGAGCGCAGAGCGGTGTCGGTATCGAACTGCTCAAGCTATTCAGGGAACGACAGATTGAATGTGTGGTGCCAGAGTCCGGTGCTATCAATATCCGCGATCCTTTATCAGCTGCGAGAGTGATCACACAGGCATCGCCTGACCAGGTTATCAATCTGGCTGCATTTCATGCGGGCAGCCAGCTGGCTGTGCTGGATGCCGAGCAGCACGCGCAACAATGTGAAGAGATCAATCATCTGCATACCGGGCTGGTTGCCCAGGTCTGTGATCATCTGCATATCCCGCTGATTCACCTGTCGTCGGTTTATGTGTTTGGTGGCGAAAAAAAGCTGGCCTACAACGAGCAGGATCCTCCCCGACCCGGTTGTGTGTATGGGCACGCCGCGCTGGCGGGTGAGCAGGCGATTATCTCAACCATCAAACAGCACATAATCATCCGCGCCGGCTGGTTGTTCGGGCCGCGTCAGGACGAGATGATGCGGCAGTGGCTGGGGGAATTGATCGCCGGCGATGGTAATGTCACCGTATTCCGTCGCAAGTTTGCGCCCACGCCGGTCGAGGATCTGGCGCGGGTGATTCTGGCGGTATCCTTGCAAATCGATTGCAAGGCGGACGTCTGGGGGGTGTACCACTATGCCTCGCTGGAATCCCTGCGTGAGAGCGAGTTTGTGCAGCAGGTGGTCAAGTTTGCCGCGCAGCATGACGAGTCGGTTTACCGGCTGCTGGATCACCTCAACATCAACCTGGGTCGCACTGAGCCGCCACAAATTGCCAATGCCACACTGGCATCCAAAAAGATTTTTGAGACCTTTGGCATCAAACAAAGGCCCTGGCATGGCAGTCTGCAGCGTCTGGTCAAATCCTGGTACAAGGCGCGGAATGAAAGCTGATATCACAGCCGGCGGGCTGATCCCGGTTGAACAGGCGCTGGAACATCTGCTGTCAACTCTGGTGGACAAGGTCAGCGCACAGACCGTGACCCTGCAGCACGCCGATGGTCGCGTGCTGCTTGATGACGTCTACGCCGCCTGCGATGTGCCGCCGTGTGACAACAGCGCCATGGATGGTTATGCCCTCAACAGTCGCCTGCAACAAACCGATCAACCCTTCAGCGTATCTGCGCGTATTCCAGCAGGTACTGCGCCTGGCGCATTAATACCTGGCACCGTGGCGCGGATTTTTACCGGCGCACCCGTGCCTGAAGGCGCAGACGCCGTCATCATGCAGGAAAACTGTGAGGCATCATCCGCCGGAGTCTTGATCAGGCAAGCGGTTGTTGCCGGAGAAAATATTCGCAAACAAGGCGCGGACGTGCGGGCGGGCAGCCTGCTGTTCAGCGCTGGCCACCGACTGAGGCCGGCAGATCTGGGTGTGCTGGCGGCCACAGGTGTGGCGTCGGTGCGCGTGGGCAAGCAACCCGTGGTGGCACTGTTCAGCACCGGCAACGAGCTGGTGGAACCCGGTCAGGCGCTGGCGCCTGGTCAGATCTACAACAGCAATATTTTTGTGGTTCGTGCGCTGCTGCAGCGCCTGGGTCTGCAGGTAATTGACCTGGGGATTGTTGGCGATACCCGTGCCGCAACCGAGCAGATGTTGCTCAAGGCCGCTGGGCTGGCCGATTGCATCATCAGTACCGGTGGTGTGTCAGCCGGCGAAGAAGATCACGTGCGCGCGGCGCTGCAACATCTTGGCGAACTTGAACTGTGGCGGCTGGCATTAAAACCCGGCAAACCGTTTGCGTTTGGTCGTCTGCACAACAGTGTGTTTTTTGGCTTGCCCGGTAACCCGGTGTCGGCGTTTGTGACCTTGCTGATCCTGGTGCGTCCGGCGCTGTTAGCAATGATGGGCGCCCGCGAGTGCTCCTTGCCAGAAATACCATTGCCCGCCGGTTTTGATGCGCCCGCGTCAGGGGCAAGGCAGGAATATCTGCGTGTCACATTGATGCGTCCATCGCAGGAGTCCGGGATTCACGCCAGCGCGCTGCCGATGTTGATTCCGCTGCGTGATCAGAGTTCCGGCGTATTGAGTTCTGTTGTATACGCCGATGGGCTTGCCATCGTGCCGCCGTTTACGGCTATCTCATCGGGTCAGTTATTGAGATTCCTGCCGTTTGGTGACATAGTCTGACCGTACTTTTGAATCATCCGATGTTGCCTGATTAACGGTGTGTCCATGCTGCTGTTCCCGGAATCGTACCGCCAAGGTGCACGACTTTTTGTTTTACTGTCATTGCCGTTGTTGCTCGCCGCCTGTGCCCGACAGGTACCACCCGCGCCTGCCGAACCGGTGATTGAACCCGAACCCGCGCCGGTTGAGGAGTTTGTCAGTCAGGCGGAACTGGATGAAGCCGAGCGTGCACGTCGTTATGTGGCAGACATACTCTTTGAAGGCATGCGCGCCCTGAGCAATGATCGGCTGATGACGCCGGCGGAAAGCAGTGCCTATCACTACTTCAGCCGTGCGCTGGCGCTGGATCCTGACAACCAGATTGCCAAAGACGGCATCCGCGATATTGCCGCGCGTTATCTGGAGCTGGCGGATTTGGCCGGACGTCAGGGGCAGTTTGATAACGCCGAGTCATTCCTGCGGCGTGCTGCCCAGGTTGACAATAACCATCCCGGACTGGAGTCGGCCAACCGCCGGCTGCAATCAGAACGCCAAAGCACCCACAGCGTCACCACGCTCAACAGCCGTGATGTCATCAACCGCGATGCAACCGTGGTAGCCCGCTTGCGTGAACTGGCGCAGGTGGTGGCCCAGACCAATGCCTTTGTGATGATCACCGCACCCAATGATGAACATGGCCGTTGGATGTACATGCAGATTCAGGAGGGTTTAGGCGATATCCGCGTGCGTGGTGATATCGAAATTGGCGAGCAGGCGTCCGTGCGTCTGGTGTTGCCGCAAACATAGAGCCGCAAACAAAGGATTGCAAAAACAGTACCATCAACCTAACAAGGTCAGACCGACGTCATGAAAGCAACAATAACTAAGCTGTGGCGCAGCTTGTGGGCTTCCCACGATCAAACCAAAGATAAACTGAGAATTATTCCCGGCGCGCAATCGACGGTTGCCAGCCAGGCATATTCCCGCCCACAACTGGTGGGCCTGTTGCTGGGCCCGGCGTTGTTTTTGCTGACCGTGTTGTTTTTTTCGCCAGAAGGGCTCAGTGATCAGGGCAAACTGGTGCTTGGCATTACTTTGTGGATAGCCACCTGGTGGATAACCGAAGCCATCCCGATTCCTGCAACGTCTCTGCTGCCCATCCTGTTGTTACCAGCGACCGGGGCCTTGAGTAATGCAACCGTCACCGCTGCCTACGGTGACGACATCATTTACCTGTTCCTGGGCGGCTTTTTTATTGCCACCGCCATGGAAAAGTGGAATCTGCACAAGCGTATCGCGCTGGCCATCATTGCGTTTGTAGGCACCAGCACCCAGCGTATTTTGCTGGGCTTTATGCTGGCTACCGGCTTTTTATCCATGTGGGTATCCAATACCGCCGCCGTGATGATGATGTTGCCGATGGCATTGGCCATCACCGCGCAGGTTGCCACGTCCATGAAAGGTATGGCCGGCGAGCAGGATGTTCCTTCATTTGAGAAGGCCCTGGTGTTTGGTGTGGGTTACGGCGGGACCATCGGCGGCCTTGGCACGCTGATCGGCACGCCCCCAAATATCATCCTGGCCGCTCAGGTCGAAGAGTTATTTGGTGCCACGATCAGTTTTGCCGGCTGGATGATAATTGGTGCTCCCTTGGTATTGGTATTGTTGATTGCAACCTGGTTTTACCTCGGGCACGTTGCCTTCCCCACAAAACTTGCTCAGTTGCCTGGCGGTCGGCAGCTGATTCAGCGTGAACGCGATGCCTTGGGCACAATCGGTTATGAAGAGAAAGTCGTTGCTGTTGTGTTTGTCGGCGCAGCGTTT
Source organism: Rhodoferax sp. OV413 (assembly GCA_943330915.2). Classification (GTDB taxonomy): domain Bacteria; phylum Pseudomonadota; class Gammaproteobacteria; order Pseudomonadales; family Pseudohongiellaceae; genus Pseudohongiella. The sequence continues at coordinate 9,916 of CALQJO020000076.1, forward strand.
ATGTGGATCACCCGCGGCGTGATCTGGGTGGAGATTGTGCCGGAACTGCGCGACGGCATGATTGCTGTGGCTGCGGCGGTGTTGTTGTTTGTGTTTCCGGCAAAAACCGCCGGTCACAGCCGGGTGCTTGACTGGAAAGATTCCAAAGAAATTCCCTGGGGCATTCTGCTGCTGTTTGGCGGTGGCCTGGCAATTGCGGCGGCTTTCAGGGCGTCCGGGTTGTCGTCCTGGATGGGTAATCAGCTGACTTTTTTCGACAGTTTCCACCTGATTGTGATGTTAACCGGCGCAACATTGCTGATCTTGTTC
>CALQJO020000077.1 GCA_943330915.2 Rhodoferax sp. OV413
CATAAAGTTTGAACACCGTATCTCCTGGGATCACCATCCCTGAAAGTCCAGTTATCGCGTGGTCAAGAATCAACATGCCATTTTCAAGGGTACGTGCGAATTGTTGCTCCTCGTCGCGCAAATTTTTCTCAATTCGAGCCTGTTCTTTTGCCAAAGCAGGATATGCGCCCCCCATCTCGCCTACCAATGCGCCAACAAGCCGATAAAAAAACAGATCTTTTACGCCCAACTGATAACCGTGACGCACTGCGCGGCGAATAATGCGCCGTAATACATAACCACGCCCTTCGTTTGACGGAGTGACACCATCGAGAATAAGAAATGAACAAGAGCGGATGTGGTCAGCTATCACCCTCAAAGACGTGTTTTCTGTATCTTTAACACCTGTAACAACGGACGCCGCATTCAGAAGATTCTGAAAAAGGTCGATCTCATAGTTGCTGTGAACATGCTGAAGCACTGCCGCTAGACGCTCAAGACCCATACCGGTATCAACAGAGGGTTTTGGCAGAGGGACCAGAGCTCCGTCAACCTGCCGGTCAAACTGCATAAAAACCAGATTCCAAATTTCGATGTAGCGATCGCCGTCTTCATCAGGGCTTCCCGGAGGACCGCCCGCAACTTCGTCGCCATGGTCAAAGAATATCTCGGTGCAAGGTCCGCATGGCCCGGTATCTCCCATCGCCCAGAAATTAGATTTCTCACCTAGCCTGGTTACACGATCAGCAGAAACCCCGATGTTTTTGACCCATATCTCAGCAGCTTCATCATCATCGCGAAATACCGTGACCCATAGTTTTTCTTTCGGAAGTCCGAGTTCAACTGTTAAAAACTCCCATGCGTAATGGATGGCATCGCGTTTGAAATAATCACCAAAACTGAAATTTCCCAACATTTCAAAAAAAGTATGGTGACGCGCCGTGTAGCCTACATTCTCCAGGTCATTGTGTTTACCACCAGCTCGCACACAACGCTGCGAACTGGTCGCTCGCTTGTATGATCGCTGTTCAGCGCCCAGGAAAAGGTCCTTAAATTGCACCATACCCGCGTTGGTAAACAGCAATGTTGGATCATTTGAGGGGACCAGGGAACTGCTGGCGACCACTTCGTGGCCTTTTGAATTGAAGTAGTCCAGGAACTTCTGGCGGATCTCATTGCTTTTCATCGGGGTGTCCATTAAGTAACAGTCTGAATTGGTTTTACACAGCAGGTCTGATTATCAAGGGCGCTGATTATACTCTCACGCCAATGTTATTGAAGTCTGTCTCCAACAACAGCACGACAAAAGTTTAAGATGCAGGATCAATCGTCAGGGATATCGATCTTGCCGTTACTGGACAGGAGAATAGCAATCGGTCTAGTTTTGGGAAAATGCGATAAAACTATAGTTGTGATAATCAAAAAAGGTACGCACAGAAACATTCCAGCGACACCCCAGATAGTTCCCCAAAGCGCAAGATTGAACAAAATAACCACGGGGCTCAGATTTAATGATGTACCCATTAATCGGGGCTCAATTATGTTCCCGATAGTGATCTGCAGTGCACCAATACAAACCAGCACCATCAAGAACAGTGCAAATCCGTCAGTAGTTGACTGCGCTAAAGCAATTGTCGCTGGGAAAATGGTTGCAACAATAGATCCTACAGTCGGAATAAAATTAAGTAAAAAAATCAACGTCCCCCAAATCTCCGGGAAGTCCACTTCCAGCAGACTCAGCACCAAATAGCTCAACAATCCGGTGGCCGTACTGGTCAGTATTTTGATACTGATGTAACGCTGAATGTCGGAACGTACTTTTTCAATAATTTTGTGAACACGTTTTTCCTGTTCAACATCATTGATCAGCGCAGTGAGTTTTGATTCAAAATTTCCCTGTTCCCAAAACAGAAATAAGGTGTAAATGAAAATAAGAATGCCATCTGCGGCAAATCCCGTAAAAGTCAGCGCAACAGCGGTAACCAGCGTAGAAATATCCAACCAATCAGAGATGTTTCGCCACAAACCATCGGCTGGCAAACTATCTGAGAGCGGAAAACGGGACCAGTAAATTTGTAGATTTGCTTCATAAATCCGCGCAACAGAGCCAAGATCATTGAGACTGCCACTAATAAACTGCACGATCATTGATAGCAACGCGGCCAACACCAGAATCGCAAGCACAATGCAGACTGGTCTGAACAGGCGAAAACGGCCAAATCTGATATTTTGAAACAAACTGGCCAAGACGTTTATCAGAAACCAGAATACAACTGCTATGACAAGTGGCTGGAAAAGCTGTTCTCCAACCACAAGCAGATAGACTGTCAGTGCACAAATACCGGCGACAGCCGCGTATTGCAGGGCTTTTGAATGAGCTTGACCGGCCATCAACGGGAACTCCCTGCATTCGACTTATTCATCATCCGCGCCGGACTAACGTTTAAAGGCTTGCGAATGCATCTATCACAATTGCTGGTGTCAGCAGTTGAGGCAGGATTCTAGGTTCAGCAGCCGGATCAGCAGGATAAAGTATATACAGTGGCACACTCGGTCGATTGAACTCATCAAGTACGCGGCTGATTTCAGGATCCTGATTGGTCCAGTCCCCTTTCATGTAAGCAACACCATACTCTTGCATGGCTTCCTGAACCCGTGTGGTGCTTAATGTTGTTTGTTCGTTGGCGAGACAGGTAATACACCATGCAGCCGTCATGTTGACCAGTACCGGAGTGCCCGCGTTACGCAACTCCGCTACCCTGCTAGCAGAAAATGGTTCAAACTCAGAAGTAGTATCTGAATCACCTTCACTGGCAATCCCACCCGCGCGCTGCTCCAGTACCGGCATCTGTAACACTGATAGGGCCGTTAACAACAGCAACACACTGACTAGTCTGTTGACTGTGCGCCAGTTACCTGCATTAAAAGAAGATTTCTGCAGCAACCAAAGGGCCAGTGCGATCAACAGCGCCGCTGACGCAACTGCGGTCATACCATTGACCCCGGTTTGCATTCCAAGAACCCACAATAACCACAGCGCGGCCGCATACATCGGAAACGCCATCAGCTCTTTAAACGTCACCATCCATGGACCTGGCCGAGGCATATGCTTGATCAACGAAGGACTGAACGCCAGCACCATGAATGGCAATGCCATCCCTAATCCCAAGAAAGCAAATACCAGCATAGCCACTATCCACGACTGCGATAGCGCAAACCCCAACGCAGCTCCCATAAACGGTGCAGTACACGGACTGGCAACAACAGTCGCCAGTACACCGGTAAAAAATGATGAAGAATAGCCACCTTGCTGAGTGAGATTGCCGCCAACGCCCATAAACCGCGTACCAAACTCATATACCCCGGACAAGCTTAAACCCATCACAAAGAACACAAACACCAACATAGAAACAAACCAGGGTGACTGCAACTGAAAAGCCCAGCCTACCGCCTCCCCGCCAGCCCTCAAAGCCAGCAGAACACTCGCCAGTATCAGAAATGTCGTGATCACACCCGCCGTGTAGGCCATTCCATGGATGCGATACTCCGATGCACTTGCTCCTGTTTTCGAGGTAAGACTCATTGCCTTTATCGACAGTACAGGGAAAACGCAAGGCATCAAGTTCAAAATCAGACCGCCGGCCAGTGCCGATAGCAATATCATCAACAGATTCTGGTTCGCGGGCTTAATTGATGTTCCGCTTTGCTGCTCGGCGGCGACCGCGGCTATGGCAGCTAACCCCTGAACTTCTGCTATGTCAGCGTTTACAACAAAACTTCTTACAGTTCCGTCAGCTCCCTGGACAGCCAACAGACCAGATACCGTTTGCAGGTCTGTCAGCATACGTCGTGGCTGACCATGTGTTACCTGCACCAATCCCGGATAAAGAGCTACGTCGCGGAGAGGGCCCGGGTCAAGAATGCGGCGCTGCTCGGGAAAAAACCATGCTTCGGTTACGTTCTCAAATTCCCGATTGTTAGACGTCACGGAGAAACTGATACGGTCTCCAGCCACTGCGAACAAAGCATCAAGGCTGTGATCAGTTACCGGCAGGTTATCACGAGTCTGCGCGATAGCAGCCGACCACTGAGGATCCGCACGAGATGGGCCAGTCTCGACTGGCAGATCCAATGACACTGTCGCTTCGCCTATCAGACAAATTTCATCACATACCTGCCACTCAACATGTGCAGACGCCACAAATCGCTCGCCTGAGAGCGTCTCAGGAATTTCGATCGGGACAAGTAACAGAACCTCGCTTTTGTAAGAAAAAGTCACCAGATCAGTGCCTGGAAATGGCAGCCAGTCCGGTGTAGGCCATTGGATATCTCCGGCAACTACGCCCTCAGGCAAAGTCCACTCGTGAATCAATGTGGCATCACCACTGTCGCCCGGCCATTTTGAATAGGTATGCCAGCCTTCGGTTGGGTCCAGTCTTATTGCAGTCCACAGAGTCTGGCCCGGGACAACATTTTGTGATTCCGCAACCAGTTCTACTTCAATCTCTTCACCGAAAAAAACCTGAGCCTGAGCACCGACGGCCAGGATTCCAGCGAGCAACAGAGCCCCACCAGTACTTATCGAGCGCCTGATCATGCGCCGATGAGCATCAACGTATCTGCGATTTTGTTCAATGTAGTCCTTCATCTGATCTCCCCATCAACTGGAACTCGGTGGATTTCTCTTAGTTATCAGAATCTTGTTTGTCTCGATTGTAGCGCTTTGACTGTGCCGATAACAGCTTAAGTTGTGATCAGAAGTAACGTTTAAAGAGGCTCAAAATACTCAACCATCAACTGCAGTTGCTGCTGCCCGCGATAGTCGTTTACATCAAGTCTATAAACTAGGCGAATTCTGGAAACCGGTCCTGTGTTTGATGTTTCTGCAGGAACGTTAAACATTACCGCGTCCAGCGCCATTCGTTGACCTGGAGGTGACACTACAAACTTCAGATGTTTATCCCCCATTTTTCTAATCGACAAACATTCAAAAATGCCATCAAACAACGGCTCGGGGAAACCTTGCCCCCACGGGCCGGACGATCGTATCAACTTTGCCGTTTCAAGTTTGAATGCAGTTGCGGGTAACTCTCCATCTGTAAGCAACCGACGTTGCAAATCTGCCTCTTCGAGGTGACGGGATACAGCCAACTCAAACGCAGATCTGAATTCTTCAAAGCGATCCTGTTCAAGACTTAAACCCGCCGCCATGGCATGTCCACCAAATTTACTGACAAGACCGGGATTCTGACTGGCGATTTCATCGAGCACATCGCGGATATGTAACCCCGGTACTGAACGCGCTGAGCCTTTAATTTCCTTGACCGCGTTACCGTCAGAATTTGCATCGGCAAAAACAATAACAGGTCTGTGATACAGCTCTTTGACACGCGCAGCGACGATACCAACAACACCCTGATGCCATTTGGCGTCATACAAACAAAGGCCCGCAGGGAGTTTTGTATTATCACTGTTATCAACTGACCACAGTCCCGTTTGCATGCTGGCAAGTACTTGTAACGCCTGCTCCTTCATTTCGCCTTCAATGCGTTTGCGCTCCTCGTTAATGCTGTTGAGCCTGATCGCAAGAGTCTTTGCCTGTTGGTGATCATCCGTCAGTAGGCAGGCAATGCCCAGCGACATATCCTCCAGTCTGCCGGCAGCATTCAATCTAGGGCCTACGGTAAATCCAAGATCAGAGGCCACCATTGTGTCAGGCGAGCGGCGACCGACCTCAAGCAAAGCAAGTATTCCTGGGCAAGAGCGTCCGTGACGTATACGCCGCAACCCTTCATTAACCAGAATACGATTATTGTGATCCAGAGCGACGAGATCGGCCACCGTCCCTAACGCGACCAAGTCCAAAAGATCCGCTAATCTGGGATCCGTAATTTGTTGAGTTTCAAACCACCCGATAAGCCTGAGTCGCGCCCTGAGTGCCAGCATGAGATAAAAAACCACGCCGACACCGGCCAATACTTTACTGGCAAACTGGCAGCCAGGTTGATTGGGATTAACAATGGCATCGGCTTCTGGTAGGTGGGCTCCAGGCAGGTGATGATCAGTGATTAATACTTTTATGCCGGCATTATGAGCGGCTATCACGCCTTCGTGACTGGAGATGCCATTATCGACGGTAATAATCAGATCCGGTGCGCGCTCGCTAGCCATCGCCACAATAGCGGGACTGAGTCCATAACCGTAAGCAAAACGATCCGGGACGATATAGTCAACGTGCAAAAATCCCATACCGCTCAGAGCGCGAATGACTAACGCACAACTGGTCGCACCATCTGCGTCAAAATCCGACACAATCAGGATCCGCCCCTGGCACTCCAGCATGGAATGCAGAAGATCAACTGCCTGATCAATACCTTTGAGGCTTTGGGGTGGCAGCAGTACGCTTGTATCCAACAGCAACTGTTCTGGAGCCCGGATGTCCCGAGCCGCATAGACGCGGCGAAGTAACGGATCCAAACCTTCAAGCAAAGGCGTTTCGGTCACTTCTCGTTGTTGAATCAGCACTGAACGCAACTCCCCTTGCGCAGTTTCAGAGTCTGGAACGCAGGTATTGCGTTACCTCTTGGATGCTGTTGTTGAGAATATCGTAGCGCTCTTCCCTGTCAAAAAGATCCTGCATATGAACTGGGAGATCCGGGCTTTCAAGTCCTGCCCGAGTGACTGCGTCGGCAAACTTGACCGGGTGCGCTGTCGCCAAGGTAATCATCGGTACTGTTAAATCTTTGTTACAGATGCGGGCCGCCTCAACACCTACCGCGGTATGCGGATCGATCAGGAATCCGCTCTGCCGATATACGTCTGCAATAACCTGACAAGTTGTTTTGTCGTCAACACCAAGACTGGAGAACAGCGCTCTGGCCCTGTTCCAGCGAGCCTCATCCAAATGCAGAGGTTTTTCACCAAGACCTGTTACAAAGGCTGTCACTGCATCAGCGTCTCTATCAAATAAATCAAATAGATAGCGCTCAAAATTACTGGACACCATAATATCCATGCTAGGTGACAAGGTTGGCCTTAACTCATTCAGTGAGTATTCGTTTTTACTCATCAGGCGATGCAGAATGTCATTGCCGTTGGTGGCAATAATTAACTGTTGAACCGGCAGCCCCATACAACGAGCAAGGTACCCCGCATAAATATCACCAAAATTACCCGTAGGAACTGAGAACGACACCGGTCTTGCAGGACCGCCTACACTTAACGCGGCATAGAAGTAATAAACAATCTGCGCCATGATTCGGGCCCAGTTAATTGAATTTACTGCTACGAGTTGTCTATCAGCCGGCAAAAATGACTGGTCTCCAAAGGCAGATTTGACTATGCGCTGGCAATCATCAAAATTACCGCGCAAGGCAATATTATGCACGTTGTCGCCTCGCACAGTTGTCATCTGGCGGCGTTGAACTTCTGAAACACGCTGATACGGATGAAGTATAAAGAGATCAATGTTCTTGCAATGCCGGCAACCTTCCAGAGCCGCTGATCCTGTATCCCCGGATGTTGCGCCTAACACTGCCACTTTTTTGTTGTCACGTATCAGCACGTAATCAAGCAGTCTGCCCAACAACTGAAGCGCAAAATCCTTAAATGCCAGCGTCGGCCCGCAATATAACTCCAACACCCATTCATTAACACCCAACATTCTCAGTGGTGCTATAGCAGGGTGCGAAAAATCCTTGTAGCTGTCATGCAGAATAGACTGCAACACATCATCGGGGATTTCGCCGTCAACAAACGGTTTGATAATCTTGAAGGCCAGTTCATGGTAAGGCAGTCCGCTCCAGGAACTTATCTCTTGCACTGAGAAAGTGGGCAAACTTTCCGGTACATAAAGCCCACCGTCAGGAGCCAGTCCGGTCAGCAATACTTGTTCAAAATTACATACCGGTGAACGACCACGGGTGCTGATGTATTTCATGACTTTTCCTCAGACTCGCTCATCGTCGAACAGTTCTACACGGATACGAGTTACCGCGCCTGCCACTTCATCCAGACCTTCGATGACTGAGATAGCCACATTCATGGTTTTTTCCAGTATCCGGCTGGTCAGAATGACCAAGGGAACAATGCCTCTCTCGGCATCCGGTCCGTGCGGTTCTTTCTGAATGACTGCTTCGATATTGATGCCATAATTAGTCAACACCTGAGAAATCTTCGCCATCACACCTACACGGTCACGCGCTGGAATTCGCAGATAGTATTCAGACTCTATCTCTTCAATATTCATGATTCCGATATCGCTGCGCAGATTGCTGAATGCCAACGGAGGCACCACTGACACATTGCGATCATCACGTCCGGCTCTGGCAATATCAATGATGTCAGCTACCACTGAAGAGGCCGTCGCCGCCGCACCAGCACCAGCGCCATAGTAGAGTGTGCTTCCTGCCGAATCACCCTTGACTACAACAGCGTTCATCACACCATTGACGTTTGCGATCAATTGACGTTCGGATACCAATGTCGGGTGCACACGCAACTCAATACCCTGCGGAGTGATCCGGGTAATACCAAGATGTTTTATGCGGTAGCCGAGTTCTTGCGCAAAAGCCATATCCGCCGTGGTGATTTTACTGATACCTTCGGTGTAAATGCGGTCGAATTGCAATGCAATGCCAAACGCATTGGATGCCAGAATTGTCAGTTTATGTGCAGCGTCAATTCCTTCTACGTCAAACGTCGGATCAGCTTCGGCATAACCGAGATCCTGAGCTTCTTTGAGAACTTCAGGGAAGTTTCGCTTACGCTCTGCCATTTCGGTGAGAATGTAGTTGCTTGTACCGTTGATAATGCCAGCTAACCAATGAATGGAATTTGCAGAAAGTCCCTCTCGCAAGGCTTTGATAATGGGTATACCGCCAGCAACGGCACTTTCATAAGAGACAACCACACCGTTCTTGCGAGCGGCTTCAAATATTTCATTACCGTGGACAGCGATAAGAGCTTTATTGGCGGTTACTACATGTTTGCCATTCTGGATAGCTAGCATCACCAGGTCGAAGGCGGGCTGGTATCCACCAATCAACTCCACGAGAATATCCACGTCAGGATTACGGGCAACATCGAAAACATCCTGACTGACGCGAATTCCTTGCTGCGTCCACTCTGCATCCGGACGACGTGTCGCCACATGGATGATTTCCAGCGTCATACCGACCCTGCGAGTAATCTCAGCCTGTTTACTTCTTAGCAGGTGCATTGTCCCGCCACCTACTGTACCTACTCCACAAAGACCTAGACGCAGACGTTGTTTATCGCTTTCCTGACTCACGTTACCCTCACACACATTGGTTTGGGCAAGGAATGGATAAAACCGTTGCCCATCATCAGATTCAAACGCTTTTCTTTTTTGTTATTGCCCCAGCAGGAGGGCGCTCAGTCGTTCAACTTCCATGTAACCGGGCACCAAGGTCCCATCTGGAAGAATAATTGCAGGCGTACCGGTAATACCGATACGATTACCCAGTGAATGATGATCCATCACCGTATTCTGACAATCACGCTCTGGCAGATTCTGACCATTTTTTGCTTGTGTAATTGCTAATTGACGGTCGGGCGCACACCACACTGATACCATTTTTGGATAGGCAGTTGACTCAGCACCACCGCGTGGATAGGCCATGTACCTGACTGCTATCCCGCGCGCGTTGATCGCTTCAACGTCATGATGCAGTCGCCTGCAGTAGGTGCAGTCCACATCAGTAAACACCGTAATTGTTGCGACAGGATTTTGTGGACTGAAAATTATCATCTGATCTTCAGGAATATCAGCAATCCAACCCTTGACCTGTAACTGACGGGTCTGCGCGGTTAAATTGGTCAATCCCTGGGGCTGAGTCATATACAACTCACCCGAGATCAAAAATTGCCCGCTGCGATCACTCAGCAGAATCTCTCCTGAGCTCATGATTAACTCGTAAAGACCCGGCATGGGAGTTTCACGCACTTCCTGAACCTGCAACTGACCCTGGGTGACAGCGCCCAGACTGTTATTCACCGTATTGCGGAGGGTCTGTTCCCATTCAGGTGCTTCTGCTGCATGCATAACCACAGACGGAAGGCTCAGACCTGCAGCGATTACCAACCTCGTTATCCACACGGAAATTTGAGCTTTACCCATTATTGATTGCCTCCACAGCGTATGTCTGCAAATAAGCGCTGACTCTAACACGGAGCCGCTTTATACCCAA